>JAOZRI010000038.1:8978-12769 GCA_029940235.1 Desulfobacula sp.
CCCTGCCTGTTTTAAAAATTTACGGACATCTTTCATTCTATAGCGCAGAGCTTCTTTGTCAGGATGTGGTCGATGGAAGTCTGCACGGATATTATTTAAAACAAAACTAACAGCAGAGCCTGCTCTTTCAGTTCTGATTACACCCAAAGCTATAAATAACGCTTCAATCTTACGCCATTCAATATTGCAAGCAAAAAGTGATAGCAATATCTGTAGAACCCGTCCAACCAAATGCTTTTCTGAAAAAACCCTATTCCAAAGGACAACTTGCAAAACTTGTGCGGACAATGGTGGAGGAGTATTAAAAAGAGTATCCTTGCACCGGAGATGCTCTGATTGGGCGCTACTTTTTGTTTAATCTGTTTCCTTTTTCCCTGACAGAAATTGGGTTAAGACCACTTAAAGATTTATCTGTCTGGCAGTCATTGATCAGCAGTAAAATTTTTTCTTCTCTTTTTGATTTAATTGCAGACACACAACCTTTGCCCTATGATTTATGGGAACAATTGTATGAATTCGGGCCATTCCCGACCCCTTGATTAAGGCTGACAGCTCTTTTTCCCACCTCTGGCACCGTGATTATATAAACCTTTATTTAAGGGAGGAATTGCACCGGTTAGATAATGGATACAGTTCTCCATTGTGTATCCCTTTCTTTCCCATGCTGTGCACAACCCTCCTGCTCTTTTGGATAATTTGTAAATCTGTATTTCATAACCGTTTTTCTGCAAGTTAAATCCTGCTGACAGACCTGCTATGCCTGCACCAATAATAATAACCCCTTTTTTTGTTGCTCTTGTTACATTCATGATCTTATTCCAATCTGTTCATTGTTTAATGATATTGTGTTTGATTTGAATCGTGCCGAGCTGGTAGTGCCAACTTATCACGATTTGTCCAGAAGATAAGAGCAAGTATACTCATTGATATTGCTGTGACAATACCGAATTCACCTCGCAAAAGATGTGTAATGCCGGTATCAACAGTCATTTTGTCAAAAAACGATTGAACAAAATAATTGTGTGCGGAATGAAAGAGTACAGCAGTCCAAAGACTTCCGGACTTGAGTCTTAACCAGGCCATGATGATACTTGTCGGGATCATTACGGCAAAAAAAATAAAAATACTAAACCAGAAAGGGCCTCCTTGATTATAGTTTTCAAACAGGATGGGATATAAATGCCATATTCCCCACATGACTCCACTGATCACGCCGACCCAAAAAAATGTAGTGACTTTTGATAATTCAGGTACAAGAAACCCGCGCCAGCCGATCTCTTCACCCAATGCCGGGATGATCCATGTCAGTATCCCCAAAAATATGGTTGATATACTGAGAGAATCGATTGGTTTGAATCCACCCAATCCGGCAAACCATATAAAATTATAAGTTGCTAAACAGTAGATAACAGGAATGGCGAGGCTGAGGAGTTGATAGCGGGTTTTCCCCCATCCCCAGCCCAGGGAAGTCAATGACCTGTAATAATATATGGACACAATGAGCGCTGATAGTCCTGGACCCCACATTGCCAGGTTGAATAAAACCCGCCTGGAAGCACCCAAAAACAATGAGCCTGTCACCAGACAAGCACTGAGTAAGAGAGTAAGAATATAAAAAATGATAATTTTAATGATGGTCTTCTTTTGGTCTGACGTCATCGTAGTTCTCCTGTGATTTATAATTCCTTTATTTGCTGATTTTATCGGCCAGAGGTTTCAGCATCTCCAATGTCTCTTTGAAAACTGTGATAGTTTTGCTAATGTCTGCTTCGGTCATGGGCGTAGTAAGGCTGAACATTCCCCTGTGAAGAAAATAGATGCCCTGGTTCATCATTTCTAAGTGGAAAAATTTAAGCAGTTCTCCATACTCCATGAATCCTGTGACAACGTCTTTTGCTGTTTTCATCTCTTTGCTGGAAAAATAAAGCATTGCCATGGAACCCATTCCCCTGACCTGGCCGACAACACCGGTATCAGTCATTGCCTGCTGGAATCCGCTGGTTAAAATATCTCCCAGTTTATTGAGTTCCTCTATCTCTTTTTGCCTAAAAATTTCAAGGGTTGCTACACCAGCGGTCATTGCCATGGCATTGCCTGTAAAAGTACCCGAGTGCGTCATGGAATCGGGCTTTGTGGGGTCAAACATATCCATAATATCTTTTCTACCGCCAAATGCTCCAATTGGAAATCCGCCGCCAATGACTTTTCCAAGCGTTGTCAAGTCTGGTTTGACATCCATCATGGTTTGATAACCGCCCTGGTGAAGCCGGAAAGTGATAATTTCATCAAAGATCAGCAGGGTGTCATATTGGTCTGCAAGCTGCCTTAAGCCCTTAAGATATTCTTTACTGCCTGGGATAGCTCCACCTGTTCCAAGAACCGGTTCCAGTATAATGGCTGCTACTTTATCTCTGTTTTCCTTAAGTAGTTTTTCAGTGGTATCAAGATCGTTAAACGGTGTTACAAGCATGTCCTGGAGTACACTTTTAGGAATGCCCTTTGCAACATATGGCCGGGGAAGATCCTTGGTTGCCATATCAGGAAATAGATTAACCTGACCAAAGTCATGATTTCCATGATATCCACCATCGATTTTAATAAATTTATCTTTCCCGGTAAAACCCCGGGCTGCCCGCATGGCAAAGAGTGTCGCCTCGGACCCGGTATTATTAAACCGCACAGATTCCATGGATGGAACACGGCTGCAGATTAGTTCAGCCAATTTGTATTTGGCCTCAACAGGTATACCATGGACAACCCCTTTTTCAAGCTGTTTTCTTACGGCAAGTGTTATATGGGGATGAACGTGCCCATGAACAAGGGAGGTCATGTTATTTACAAAGTCAAGATACTCATTGTCGTCACTATCGTAAAGATAAGCTCCCTTTCCTTTTTCGGCAAATATCGGATAAGGCTGATAATATCCAATAGACCTGGTATCTCCGCCTGGTAAGAACTGCTTTGCCTTTTCATTATGGATTCTGGATTGTTTTGTTCGTTCCATATATCTTTGCAAGATATGTTTTTTAATTTTTTCAGCTTCAGACATTTTAGTCTCCTGTTTATTGATTAAATTGATCTTTTATCTCGATTTAAACGGCTATCTTGGTAAAAACTTATACTCCTGACAGGATTTTATTTTGTACAATCAACCATGGCTTTCTCCCCTTACCTGCAAACGATTTGGGGTCATTTTCCTTAAGCCAAGCTGTGATCCGGCTATTATAATGATTATTATTGCTCCAATTATACGCAAAATTGTATCAAAGTTGAATTCCAGGAACACAGGATTTTCTCCGGCTATGTAGTTAAAGCTGTAATTCCCTAATCCGTGAAGAAATATTGCAGGGATAATACTGCCGCTTAAACGGTTAACAAAATAAACAATTACAATTGTTGATGCAATGCATCCGGTGAGAAAATTGATTTCAGTTAAAATCCAATCCCAAAGTGGCATTCCTTGAAACAATGGCATGACATTCCTGGCAAAATGCCAGAAAGACCAGGCTATACCAAGCATAACAGCTGCATGCAAAGGAGTTTTCAGGCGTTTCATCAACAAAGGTAAAGCATACCCCCGCCAGCCTAACTCTTCAAGCAGTGCGCCTTCTTCTGTAAAACAGGCCAAAAAAAATAAAACTACCATTAAGAGAGGAGAGCTTGCCCGAAGATTGGTCAGACATTGTTGTAATCCGCTTTCACCATACGCAATTGCAGAATAAGCTAAACCGATAACTATAACGATGATTCCATAAGCCAGCAGCAAGCTGTATTGGGTTAAGGCTTCCTTA
>JAOZRI010000039.1:0-3980 GCA_029940235.1 Desulfobacula sp.
AAAGGCAGCCTTTTTCCGTACAGGTTACAATCTCCCGGCAATAGATGACATTATTTGCAAGTTCACGGGTACGGGTCACCTCGATTGTATCTCCTGCCTTATGAATGGAAACTGGTTTGAAATTTTTAAGCACATATTTTTTGTCTGGAAGATCCAGTAGCAATTCACCTTTTGGCATGAGCAGGCGAAAGGTTTCCTTTAGGATTTTTTTGTTTTCTTCATCATGCACAAAATATCCAAAAGATCCCCCCATGATGATAACAGCACCAAAGCTTTCTTCAATAAAGTTGGTATTGCGTGCATCCCCCTGGGAAAAAAAATATTCAGATTTTGTTGATCAGCCTGTTGTTTCCCCATTCGGATCAGGTAGTTTGAATAGTCCAGAACGCTTACATTTGTGAATCCACGCCTGGAAAGTTCCATGGCATGACGTCCCTGGCCGCCGCATAAGTCCAATACAGGATCATATCTTTTCATATTCAGGGCTGTTTCAATAAAATCAACCTCTGTTTGGGTCAGGGTATCATCACATATGGATCTGCTGTCTGTCATGAGATAGACATCATCGAAAATGTTTTTCCACCAGTCAGTGTCTACTTGTATGGTCATGCTATACCATCTATCGCTGATTTTTCATGAGCGCTAAAGCTGAAAATACCATCCGATGCAAAAATGGCTGAAGAACCGTTCCAGGGCTGTGACCGTGCAATCTCAAGTTCTTCAGGTTCGATCTCGATCATATGGTCCAGATCACCATTTTTTCACATCTTTTCTAAGGTAAGACAATCCTCCCAGATTCCTTTACAATAGTTTTCAAGACGATCAATCTGACCCTGGGTGATAAGTCGTGGACGTAGGGCCATCTTAACCGGTCCTAAAAGATAGGTAAAATGATTATCCATGGCAAGTTGTTCCTGCAGTTCAACCACCCTGGCCACATGGCCGTAATCCATATTCAGAATCATTTTGTTGATCCGGTCCGTGGCTTTGGCAATACTTATATCTGATTTGAGTACAGCTATGGGTTGAAACCCGCCCCCGCTGCCAACATTGGTGGGTACCTGACCGTATCGCCCCACAAATCCGAACATACCGGTGGATCCAAAAAGGCATCTGAAATCGGTCTGAAATGTGTTTAACACAATACTTTGATTTGCTCTATCCAGTTCTGGGATATCCTCGGCCCATAAAAAAAGCGGTACTTTTTTTTGAACAATATAAGACCCCTCTTTTATTGCAAGCGCAATTTCATCATCTACATTATCATGTATTCCTCCAACGCGGACACCAATGCCTGAATACCCGCGTTCTGGTTTGAGTACCAGGTTCTCCCAGTTTTCCCGGGTCCATTCCACAAGGTCGGATATGGTTTCTCCTTTTGGGCCGGTTGTCTGCCGCTGGAAAAAACGGCGGGTCCAGGGTGTACGTTCAATCGTTTCCTTGCGGAAGCAGGAATTGATGTCAGGATCAGTTATCATCTCAAACAAACTTTTAACATTAATCGGTTCCGTTCCCCTGGGATTGATAACCCCAAAACTGTTCCGACTGATCCAAAACCATCCCCTCCTTATCTGTTATTTTCCTGTTGTTTCTGCAAATATTGTAATCTACAGCTAGATTATACCAGGCTGTTTTAATATCTTTTCCAGGTCACTGAATCCTATCTCACCGTGATTCAATACTACCCTTGAAAATTTTTTCAAATTATTTTTCCCATAACATTGGAACAGGTCTATAAATTTTTGTAGTCCCACTGTGTAGCACAATTGATATCCCGGATTCAATGAATATTTCCGGGCTGATGTTCTGGCCTGTTCCACTGCTCGAAGCACGGGCGATTTTAGACTCCACCTTGAGATATCCAGAAGGTGGTGTCCCGGCCAGGTTTCATGGGCCGACAATATCTGATATTCTTTATGGTATTCTTTGTGGATCTCTTCTGGATCATGGGCATTGATGATATAAAATATACCACCTGAAGGGGGATGCTCAGGAGGAATACTGTAACTGGATGCTGATCGGATAGCTGCCAGAAATTGCGGTACCGGCATTACCCTGACCGGATTTTTCTGGTACAGTTTATCATGTACCAGCCCTATATCCCTGCAGTGACAGCCCAGATGCAGCACTTCATCACGGTATACTTTGACAAGTCCATCTTGTCCGTGATTTGGCAATGGAATAGATTCATAGGCTGCCTGCCAGGTATCACAACCAAGGTTTCTCGCCTCCCGGTGCAGCCTGCATGTCATCTTTGCAATCTCAAGATCCAGAATTTCATTCACTTGTGGGATATCCATTCCGCAGTTTATATGGTTTTCAACAATACGATCCAATAACCTTTTTGGTAAAAGACACTTTGAACGTATCTTAAGGGATGCAAGGATTTGCTTAAACCGCAAAAGGACGTCAAGAGCTGCTGAAAGTTCAGGTCTCATTTAAATGTTCATGAAGGGTATGGGTCAGTTTTTTCAAAAGCAGCAATTCCGCCTGATCAGCACTTTTGGTGTTGGATATATGGGGAAAAAGTTGAACCAGTTTGTTTTCCCAGGAATACAAACTGTTTATAAAATGGGTGATAAAATCGGGAGAAAACCTGTCCCAGGTCTCCCATTCCGGTTTCTCAAGCCGTACCTGGGGGAAATAATAAAACTCGTCACTGGCCGATACAACAGGAAAGCTTTCAGCAATTGCCGAAAAGATTTCACTACTGATTATGTTTATATTTGAAGACGTCATTTTTTTTAAAATATTCTTGAATTCTTTCATTCGTGCATATTTCATAATATTTTCTATGGGTCATGCCAATAAAGTCAAGATCATACTTATGTATCCGGGGAATGGTACCTTCCCGAATGATCAGTTGCTTATATCGTCCGGTAACAGTTGGAAAAACGCCTGTAAAAAATTTTATTTTCTCCGGTTGGATTTCTGGAATAAGGCATTCAACAGGACGGAGCTTGATTTCCGTTGACAATTTATGGAACGCTCGGGGATGAAGCTCTATCCCGTTCACATTGTATCGGGTAAAAATATCATCGGATGTGGCTGTCATCTCCTTGTCCGACTCAGTTTGAAAAACATAATTATTAAATGGTGTATCCATGGAATCTATCTTTTTTCTCATGACTTTGGAACATCCGGACAAACGATCTGCAAGGTTAATTGCCGATGAAATAATAATTTGGGAATCCCCATCAAAGAAAAGCGTTGGGGGCTCATTATGAAAAGTAATGCCAATACCAATTTCAAGAAGAGGCAAGTGATGTTTTGCGTTTTTTTGATTGTATTGCTGGATGATCAAAAGAATTTGTACGGCAAGCCCGCATGCCCTGGCAATACTGTACCACTCTTGCGGGCATCCCTCCCTTTCATAGATTCCCAGGATCATGGCATCCCCTTCAATAAACACTTTGAATGCGCCATATTCAGGGATAATTTTTGTTATGGGATCAAACATGTTAAGGCTGAAGTAAGAAGCAGGATTCAATCCTTTTACCTTCATTTCATGCACGATATCTGTTGATCTCCGAATATCCACCTTTAAAATGGTATGATTTATCACTGGTTTTTCCTGGGCGTTCAATTCATGCGGAAGAAGAAATGCATAAAGGGTATTATTGGCCTTGGAAAGTCGGATATGCTTTTCTTTCTTCAGCAGATGGACCATGGACATGGTTTTTTTCATCAGTTTAAAATTTTCAAAATCCCTATGATACCGGAAAAAGCCTTTGAAAAACCGAATCAGATATTCTTTTTTTTTTGAGGAACGCATCCGTTCAATACGCTTTTGACACTTTTTTAACGGGCCTATAGGAAAAGGGACATGGTTAATTTTTTCAAGGCGCTTAAGACGGTTTATAATAATTTTCTGGATACTGGGAATCATCATGAACTGTAGAATCAAATTGGGAAGCAGTGGCGGACAGTATTGCGGATAAACCGATCTAATTTCATAGGATGCTGAAATTCTCTTCATC
>JAOZRI010000039.1:3990-12748 GCA_029940235.1 Desulfobacula sp.
CATCACTCCTAAACCATCTAACTTTTTATAAAAACCCATTAACATTTGATGCTGTTCTTTTGCTGTCTGCCGGAGGGCTGCCAATTCTTTTTTCTTTTTTCCCCCCCCTTTTTTTTTCAAAGACATATACTGTTTTCGTGTGGAAACAAAATCAAAAAGGATGTCGACATTCCGGACTTGTTTGATCCAGGCGCTCACTTTTCTATCCCAGACTAAAGATTCTTTTCTACTGTAATTTATGTTCCTTTGGTCAGTTGAATACCTCGAGTTATCGGGTTCGATATCATTCGTAAGATGTCTGAGTTCATCCTTGGAAAACATCTCAACAAATTGGTTATTTATGATAGAAAGCAACTGGTCATGGTTATCAACGTCGTCAAAGCGGTGGCCCGGAAGAATGTCATAGGTCTCCATCATGAAATAATCATCTATGTTTCCGGCATGGAAAAAGGGATTTAAAATCAGATCTTGCGGCAGAATCCCATCTTTGCCGAAATTTGACTCACGAATACCGTTCAGTTCTTTTTCATCTACCTCGTTGAGGTGGGCAAAAACAACTTGCCCGGTTGCCCGGATGATCTGCCATCTGTTTAACCGTATTTCCGAGAGAGTTGCTTTCAGAGCAAGGAGGGCATTGGTATGGACAGGTCTGGAAAGCTCCTTTTCACGGATCAAGGCATTGACATTGGAGGCAAATGTGTCGTAACAGGCTGCGATTTCCTCAGTCAACATTTTGGTAACTGCTACCCGGGCCATATAATCCACTTGTATTTCATGCTCTGCCTTTGCTCGATTAATGGCAGAGAGCATCACTTCGCAATAATTTTTTTTAAATTTACCCTGTTCGAATATATAGCTTTTTTTTTTAATATTTTCTTTTATTTGGCCGGTCACAGCTTTCTCTTCTATTGTTCGCAGGATGAACTGTTTAGCAGACTTGCAAAAAGTATCACTCAAATATACATCATACCGCGAATTATCCACCCCTGGAGTCAATCTGCCTATATCAAATGACAGGGTATAGGGTGTTATCGGAAATTGATCCAGACAAGGTGTTTTGATAAAGAAAAAAGTTTTAGCAAAAAATATTGCAATGATAATAAGAATTATATACCAGTATTCGATTAATACCGGCCAAATAAATACAGAAAGCAGATCCATTCATCCTTCCCCGTTCATTTAAAGATTTTTAAGGGCATAGCTTTGACAACTGTAAAAACCATGTTTCAATTTAGAAAAAGCTTTAATATTAATTTTTTATATAAGTAGATAACCAGTTGTCTACCTATATTGCAAATTATTAATAATTAACCGTATATCTTTACAATAACAATAATATCTGACCAGAAAAGAAACCTGGATAATTAATCCAATATCAATATTTCTAATGCGTGTAAAGAAATATTGATTAATAAATTGGGTATTTATCAAAATGTATATAGGCACGTGAGGCAATCAGTCTTTCATTGGTTATGGGAAAATTCTTATAAATAGAGGCAAATATGCAGATTTTTTTTAGGATTTATTGCATGCATGAAAAAAAATAACAATTTGTTGTTTCAGGTGAAGTCCTATTGTGTCATAAGCTGTGCCAGCCACATGGTAATGGGTGGGTAAAAACTTATGATCAAAAGATCTATGATCAGTATTCCAAGAAACGGCAGGATACGTCTGCTTATGGCAGTAATGCTGTCATTTGATATGGAAGATGATACTATAAGGCAGATACCCATGGGTGGAGTCAGCATGCCAATGGACAGATTTGTAACAACTATGACACCAAGCTGAACCATATCAATGCCAAGGGCTGGTACCATGGCTGTAATCATTGGTACAAGCAAAATAAGTGCAGCTGTTGTTTCAACAAAGGTCCCGGCAATGAGTAAAACCACATTGATCAGTAAAAGTAAAATCACAGGATTGTCAGACATGCCAAGCAGTGTTCCGGCAAGTTGGGCAGGGATATCCTCGATGGCTGCAATCCATGAGAAGACAGAAGCAGTAGCTATTATGAACATAACAATGGAAGAAGTAACAGCACCGTTGAGAAACAGGGGGAAAAGATCTTTTATTTTGATTTTTTTATAGATAAACATTCCAACAATAATTGCATAAACAACAGCAATTGCGGCAGATTCTGTTGCAGTAAAAATACCAAATAAAATTCCTCCAAGAATAATAACAGGGGCTCCCATTGCAAGGATTGATCTTTTAAAGGCAATGGTAATGTTTTTCAATGAAAATTGTGTTGTTGACAAATATCCTTTTTGCAGGGAGATAAATGTGGAAACGCAAATTAAAGAGAAACCGATCAAAATGCCCGGTAAAATACCTGCGGCAAAAAGCTGACCAATAGATGCACCTGTTAAGAATCCAAATATAATCATGGGAATAGAAGGTGGTATTACAACACCTATGGAGCCGCCAGATGCCTGAACGGCTGCTGCAAAATCAGATTCATACCCAGACTTTTTCATGGCAGGGATTAAAATTGCCCCAACAGCCGCTGCATCAGCAGCAGCAGAGCCTGAAATTCCGGCAAAAAACATGGCAGATACAATGGTTACGGCAGCAAGTCCTCCGGGCAGCCATCCCACAAGGGCATTGGCAAAATCAATAATTCTTTGGCTTATGCCTCCAGCCTCCATTATGGTTCCTGTGAACATGAAAAGAGGTACAGCCATGAGATGAAATGAATCTGTACCTGCAAACATGCGCTGTACCACCATCATGAGATCAAAGTCACCCTGGAAAATAATTGTTGTAACAGAAGCAACTCCAATGGCAATTGCAATGGGTGTGTTTATGGCAAAAAGAAAAACAAGGGATAGCATCAGGATCTGGGTCGTCATGTGTCTGCCTTTTTAAATTCTTCCAGCAGAAAGTTTAAAGCATGGATTGTCAAAATAGCACCGCTGATGGGAATAATACTTAAAATAATCCATTTGGGTATCTGGAGAGCAGGAGTTATCTGCATACGTATAAAAAAAGCAAATTTAATCCCGAAAACTATCATGACAATGAATAATGCCATGGAAACAAGATGGGTGATTATAAAGGATATTTTTTGAAATTTTAAAGAAAATTTTGTATAAAGAAAATCAACCCCTGGATTGAGGTTGCGATAATATGCGCAGGATGCTCCAAGAAAGGTCAGCCAGACAAGCAGAAATCTTGCAAGCTCTTCTGACCAGAACAAAGAGTGGTTTAACACATATCTGAAAAACACCTGCACTGCCACTATTAAAGTCATTGTAAAGCCAAGTCCAAACAGAAAATACTCCACCCATTGATTGATAAAAAAACTTGTCTTTTTAAGCATAATTTTCTTTATGGAAGGTTAAGGCTGACAAAAAAAATACTTTGGATTTATCAGCCCCTTGAAAAATTGAATTTTATTTAACAGCATTCATGATTTTTAACAGCAGTTCCTTAACCTTTGGATCACTATAAAGATCCATATCCTTTAGATCAGCTACCTTTGCACGGAATGCATCAATATCAGGGTCTTCAACAACCTGCATACCTTTCTTTTTTAACATCTCAAGGCGGGCGGCATTTTTTGATCTATTATCCTCTCTTTGAAACACAGCTGCTTCATACATGGATTGCTGGATCATCTCCTGATTTTTTTTATCAAGAGTTTTCCACCATTTTAGAGAGGCAATATCCATGTGATAGGAATAAACATGGCGCGAAAGAGTCATATATTTTTGAATTTCATAAAATTTATATACTTCCATGACCCATAAAGGATTTTCCTGGCCGTCAATGACTTTTTGTTCAAGCTCAGTATAAATGGGCCATGGCATTGGTGTTGGATTAGCTCCAAGCGCCTGCCATATTGCCTTGTGAATGGCAGAGGCCATAACTCTTATTTTCAGCCCTTTGATATCATCAGGGCTTTTTACAGCATGTTTGGAATTTGTAAGATTTCTAAAGCCATTTTCAGAGAAACTCAACCCTTTAAAACCAGAACTCTCAAGGCTTGTAAGGATCTGCGCTCCAAGAGGACCATCAAGTATTCTATCTGCCTGAGCACTATTTTTAAAAATAAAAGGATAGTTTATTACCCTTGCAATTGGATCAAAAGTGTCAAAGGGACCACCTGTGACAATTGCCATCTGTATGGTATTCATTTGAACCTGTTGAAGGATCTGGGTCTCATTGCCAAGGGAAGCTGAGTGATAAATTTTTACTTGAAATTCTTTGTTTGAACGCTGTTCAATCAACTCCTTGAATTTTTCAGCCGCAATGTTTTGAGCACTTCCAGGTTTTGTTACAACGCCAAGTTTAATCTTGGTTGCAGCCAGGGCATTGCAGTAAAAAAACAGCAGACAAGTGGTCAATAGTAAAACAAAACATTTTTTCATTAGGGTCCTCCATTGCATAAGATATATTAAAGATTAAAATATGGATCTGTTTGTGTTATAAGAGCAAAGTTTATAAAAAATCAATGACTATTTGATAGGATTGAAAATAAAGCAGGATTTGTAAAAGCTAAAGGTTTTTTTTAATGGGAAAATATAATATTGCAATTAATGGCTATGGGAGAATAGGGCGGTGTGTGCTGCGGGCATTGTATGAGTCTAAAAATTTTTATGAAAAATTCAATCTGATTGCCATTAATGAGATTGCTGACATGGAAACTATTTACCATGTAACAAAGTTTGACTCCACCCATGGAAGATTTCCCATGCCGGTTAAAAATGGCCAGAATACCCTGAAGATTGGAAAGGATCACATCAAGGTATTTCATGAACAGGATATTGATAAGCTTCCCTGGGAACAACTGGGCATTGACCTTGTTTTTGAGTGCACTGGATTTTATAATGACAGAAAGTCTGCAATACAGCATTTGAAGTCAGGGGCAAAAAAGGTGATCTTTTCCAACCCGGCAGAAGATGAGATGGATGCCACCATTGTATATGGTGTTAATCATCGGACACTGAAAAAAGAGCACCTGATTATTTCCAATGCTTCATGCACAACCAATTGTGTTATACCGGTGCTTCATGTTATCGATCAAATTCTTGGGATTCAAAGCGGTTCCATCACAACCATTCACTCTGCCATGAATGATCAGCCAGTGATTGATGCATATAATTCTGACTTAAGGAAAACCCGCTCTGCCCTGCAGTCAATAATTCCAGTGAGCACAGAGCTTGAAAAAGGTATCACTAGAATTTTACCGTCCATGGCAGACAAATTTGAATCACTTGCAATCAGAGTTCCCACCATAAATGTATCTATAATGGATATTGCTCTCATGGTAAAAATGGAAACTAATGTGCAAAAAGTTAATGCCATGCTTATACAAGCCTCTCAAAATGAATTAAAAAATATAATGGGTGTGACAGATGAAAATCTGGTTTCATGTGATTTTAACCATGATGACCGATCTTCCATAGTTGATCTTCACCAGACCCGTGTGAGTAAAAACAATCTTGTAAAAATTCAGGCATGGTTTGATAATGAGTGGGGATATTCAAATAGAATGCTTGATACTGCCATTGCAGCTTTAGAAGCTAAATAAATTTTAAGGCATGGCAGGTGTTAAGCCAAAGGGTTTTACAACCGCTGGATTATATATAAAAAGGTGGGGAATCTGGATTTTGCTTTGAGCTTATAAAAATCATATAGTACCTCCCTTGATGGAGTGCCAAATTTTAAAGGTGACAGGTAAATACACCCCTTTGGATTGTTTTTGCTGGTACTTTTTCGTATGAGAGTCATTAAAGCTTCATAGTGGGAATCAGGAAGGCTGTCATCCATTACAAAATTACAGGTGATTTCTATGTTGGTACAGGATTTGTTGATGTCCTGGATTCTTTTAAATGCCTGGCCAACCATCTCTTTGGTTATTGGTTTGCCAATCAGGTCTAAAGTTGCCTGGTCATAGGATTCAAGCCCGATATTGATAAAGGTTTGAAAGTTAAGCTGGTTAAGCCTTGTGAAAAATGTTTTACTTGAATTTAAAAAAGAGTCAACACTGCCAAATATAAACAAGTAGCTGCCTGTCATATATGATATTTTTAAATTTAATGAATGATAGGCCTTTTGTATGGTTTCAAGTATAAGGTCTTCAGGAGCGTTTAAAGCATCATGCTCTCCTATGAATAAGGCATTAAAATTGATGATATCATTATTGAAAACCTGCTTTAACTGCTCAATTTGATTGTCAATGTTCTGTTGTGATCGTACCATAAATTTTTTATGGTTTTTTATTTTGCAGAACCTGCATTTATAAAGACAGCCATCGGAAATATTTAAGGGAATAATATTATAATCAACATGTCTGGCATCCGGTGGCATCACACTTACCCTTGACCCTGTGATATTAAATAGTTTTTCTGCTTTTTTCTGCAATTTTTCAGGGGTCTGCTGCTGTATTGATTTTAACCATGGCCAAAAATTTTCTGGTATCTCTCTGGAGGGCAATTGCAGTAAAGTTTGATGCCATTTTTTGACAATATAATCTATTGGTTCTTCCGTAAAGGGTTTGCCCCCAATAAGAGAGTTTGTCTGGTACATCAAATTGGGAAGATAATACTCACCAATAGCTTCAAAAACACCTGAATAACCCCCAGTGGAATAGTAGATCCAGTCATTTCCAATGGATCGTTTGAGCCATTCTGATGGGTTGCGCCAGGTACTGTTTTTAGATTTTGCATGTTTGATTTCATGGTTTAGATTAAATTCAAAAACATGGTCACTGGTTTCAAGTTTTGAAAAAATACCATACTTTGCAGGATAACTTACCTTGGTATACTCCTTCTCTCCATGGATATTTAACTCAATTGAAATATTGTTGTTTTTAAATTTCATTGTCTGGGGGAAAATGTTAATCAAGATCCTTGATGTGATGGTCTTTGCACACCTGTCCCACTTATTTTTAGTTTTTGATTTGAGCCAGATTCTGATTGACTTTCCATAATTAAATGATATATCAAAATATGTAAAATAAGGAAAGAGGGAACTTAAAAATATAAAGCAGTAAAAGCCATACAAAGATTAAAAGGAGAATGAACATATGAGAAAGAACCACAAATTGATTTGGGCAATTGTAATTTTATTTGTCTTTTTATGCACCCATGTATCATCGCTTAGTGCGGAAAATGGTTCACCCGTAAAAAGTGTAGAAAACTTTGCAAAAGCCTATTTTATGCTTGATAACTCAATGGCAGAGCATCTTAGCAAGAATGCCCTTGTTAATGATAAATCAGTAAACATGGTAGATCTTTATCTTGAAAAAAAGGGTATGGAAGCACATAATTGTGGATACAAAATTACTTTTTTACAAAAAATTCCAACCAATATGAAAATTAAGATATTGAATATGGACGATTCAAGAGCGACAGTTGAGTTCGATGCAATAACAATCCGAAGCGTTAACCCTGTTTACAGGATTATTGGATCTGTTATAGGTGTACTTGAAGAGTATAAAGTTCACGATATAATTACCGTGATCAAGGAAGAGGGTGAATGGAAAATAGGCCCGGGTGCTTTTGAGATGCCCATCTGATTTTTGTTAATTTTATGTGAATCACGATTACAGATTTCCATCAGTTTAGTGTAAATATCCAAATGATCGAATAAAATTGTTGTAAAAAACTGGGAATGTGCTAATTGATACAGATGTTGAATTTGGTTTTGCTGTAAAGCACGCAACAGGATAATTCTTTGAGAAGAGTTGTTCAAAATTAATTAATTAATCTTAAGATAGATGAAAGGGGTTTATCCATGAAATTTTTAAAAGTACTCGCAGTTTGTGTTACCGTTCTTTCCATGGCAGCTTTAACCATGGCAGGCACACTTGAAGATGTTAGAGCTAAAGGCTTTATTCAAGCAGGAGTTAATGGCAGTCTTTTTGGTTTTGGAAAAGCAGATGATAAAGGCGTTTGGAAAGGCCTTGATGTTGATTGTGCCAGAGCAGTCTCTGTTGCAGTTTTCGGCACTCCTGACAAATTAAAATTCACCCCTCTGACAGCCAAAACACGGTTTACAGCATTGCAGTCAGGTGAAATTGATATGCTTTTTAGAAATTGTACCCAGACCTTAAGCCGGGATACAGCGCTTGGTTTAGATTTTGGTGTTGTCAATTACTATGATGGACAGGGATTTCTTATTTCCAAAAAACTTGGTGTAAAAAGCGCAACAGAGCTTGATGGCGCAACAGTATGTGTTCTTCCAGGAACAACTACTGAACAGAATGTAGCTGATTATTTCAGGACAAATGGTATGAAAATGAATCCAGTTGTTATTGAAAATACGGCTGAACTTGCAAAAGCTTTTTTTGCAGGTCGTTGTGACTGCTTAACATCTGATGCCTCCCAGCTTGCAGGAACCCGTGCTGTGGCTCCAAACCCTAAAGATTACATGATTCTTCCTGAAATTATTTCAAAAGAACCCCTTGCTCCTGCAGTAAGACATGGAGATAATAAATGGAAAGATATTGTTAATTATTCAGTTCTTGCTTTAATCAATGCGGAAGAACTTGGTATTACATCGAAAAATGTTGATGCCATGCTCAAGAGTAATAACCCTAAAGTCAAAAGATTTCTCGGTGTTACAAAGGGTAATGGAAAAGCGCTTGGCCTTGATGAGAATTTTGCTTATAATATAATCAAAGCTGTTGGTAATTATGGTGAAATTTTTGAAAGAAATGTTGGTGTTAATACCTCACTTGGTATTGAAAGAGGGCTTAATGCACTCTGGACAGACGGCGGGTTAATGTACTCTCCTCCATTCAAGTAAT
>JAOZRI010000040.1 GCA_029940235.1 Desulfobacula sp.
GCCCGAGAATACGGCGTAAAACCTGTATTGGCTGTGCTCAGTGTGAAGAACACTGCCCGGCAGCAGCTATTGAGCTTAAAGAAGGCAAAGCATATCTCGACCCAAAAAAATGTATAGGTTGTGCAGAGTGTATAGTCAGATGCCCCACAGATTCAGTTAAGATTAACTGGAATCAGACTGTGCCGGTATTTCTTGAGAAAATGATGGAATATACTCTTGGAGTTCTTAAAAATAAAAAAGAAAAATCCCTGTTTATTAATTTTATTACCGATATTGCCCCCAAATGTGATTGCCTTCCCTATAATGAAGCTCCCATTGTCGACAATATAGGTGTTCTTGCATCAACAGATCCTGTTGCCATTGATCAGGCAAGTGCTGACCTTGTCAACAAACAAAAAGCTTTACCAGGCAGTGTCCTTAAAACAAACTTGGAACCCGGTAAAGATAAATTCAAAGGACTTTACCCTGATGTTGACTGGGAATATCAGCTTGATTATGCTCAAACACTCGGGCTTGGAACAAAAAAATACAAACTTGTAAAACTTAAAACCCTTTCATATAAATAACGCCAAAATCTGCGATTCTATCTACAGCATTTTTTTGTTGGACTATTTTCATATTTCAATTTTTTGTTTATTATTTTCATCATTTATCAGCCTCGCAATCCCAAAGCAAGCACTTATTACAAGTGTGTTGAAAATCACTTTGAAGAACTGGAAGAGGGAAAGATAAATGATGCCATTATTGAGAATATACTTTCATGGCATCATTCAGATTTTAACGTGTATATTGGTGACAAAATTGAATCTGATGATAAAAGCCGATGATACTATTCCGACAATTATGCCAAATGAGATGTCTTCTACTGAAGCAAGACAGAACTGGGCTCGGTTAGTTCAAATAATTTACGAAGTCAATTCTCTGATTTGTCCAAAATGTCAGGGTCAAATGAAAATCATCTAAATCTTTTGGATACCCGCAACCATGATCCGCCTGTTGTGTTCCTCCTGGTGCCGGGGCATATTTTTCCGAGTTATAAAATTTTTTAGTTATTTCTTGACAAAAGGCAACAAAGCGTTTACTTATCTTGCGGTCTTGTTTTTTCCGAGCATATTGAGGGTGAAATCATGCATACTGAAAAAGCAGATTTTACTGTCAGTTGTCTGATCCTGGCTCTGGGACTAAAAATTCAGCTGTACATTGCTTTGCTCATGGGTGCGGTAATTATGATCCTTACAAGAGTAATGACCATTGATGAAACCTACAAAAGTGTTGACTGGATGACTGTTTTTTTATTGGCCGGTTTGATCCCCCTGGCCATAAACATGGCTGTTCAGAGCAGTGCTATCCCCAGGATGGCGGCATTGATAGTCGCTGTTACTGCATCCAACACTTTTATTCTTCCCACTCACCAGGTGGTCAATGCGCTGATCATGAGACTGGGCGGCTACAAGGTAATTGATTATGTCAGAGCCGATACCGGAATGACTTTTTTATATATTGCCGTGGTCATGTCCATTATGTATTTTTTCTATGGTATCTCCGCTTAAATTCACTTTTAAAAAGGTTAAATCGAATATGCAAAACTATATTGAAACCCGGCACAAACAATTTTTAACCGACTTTCAAACCATCGTTAATATTGACAGCAGCAGTGACAATAAAGGCGGAATCGAAAGAGTCGCTCGATTTTTTGAAAAAAGATTCAATAATATTGGGCTTGATACCAAAGTTTTATTTTTAGGTAAGGATAAGGTTCCATGCCTCTATGCAGAACATAAGCAGGAAAACAAACCCCTCAAAAAAAAATCTGATATCATGTTCCTGGGGCACATGGATACGGTATTTTCCTTCGGGGAAGTTGCAAAACGTCCTTTTTCAATCAAAGAGAACAAAGCATTCGGCCCGGGTGTCTGCGATATGAAAGGCGGCTTGCTTGTGGTGCTCCATGTTCTTGAAACCCTTAAGCATGAGGGCATTCTTGATTCACTTTCTGTCTGTGTTGCCTTTAACGGTGATGAGGAAATCGGCTCTGATTCCTCAAAGAACTGGATCATGTCAACAGCTAAAAAAAGCCTGCGAACCTTTGTCTTTGAACCCTGCCGCCCGGGCTACCGGTTTGTTCTTCAACGAAAAGGAGGGGGCAATTTTCGGGTAATTGTAAAGGGTCAGAAGGCCCATGCCGGAGCTGATCCAGAAAAAGGTATCAATGCCGTAGTAGAACTTGCCCATCAAATTGTTGAAATAAACAAGCTGAATCAAAATGATATGGAAACAACCGCACAGGTCACGGTCGTTGCAGGCGGAGATAAAGTCAATATCATCCCCAGCAGGGCCGAAGCCTCTGTAGATGTACGCATTTTAAAACTTCAAGAGAAAAAGCGTATTGAAACCTTCTTTAACACCATACAGGACCGTTCCTGTTTAAAAGGCTCAAAAATTATTGTTCAGGGCAACATCAAAAGGCCGCCCATGGAATCGGGAGCTTTGACCCAAAAGCTTTGGAAACTGATTCGATCAACAGGGCAAAAAATCAACTTGCCAATGGAATCAATTTCAACAGGCGGGTGTTCCGATGGCAATTACACGTCTGCGGCCGGTACCCCCACCATAGACGGGATGGGTATTGTGGGGGCCAATTCCCACAGGGAAGATGAATATGCCGAACTTGACAGTATTGATAATATGGTTCTGCTGGTATCAAAGGTCTGCGAATCTATAGCTATTGTTTGAACAAAATGATTCCCAAGTGAAAATTTTTTGTCAAACCTATAAAACTGATCAACTTTTCAGTATGGGAAATCAAATCTGCCTGGTTTCGCCCCTGTATGAACGCCATTATTTATCACAGTCTTACCATTGACAATGACCCTGGCTATTCCTGAAGAAAATTTGTCTGGAGACTGGTAGGTGGCCCGATCGGAGATGGTCTCAGGATCAAACAGCACGGCATCTGCCTGGAACCCTGTTTTCATGAGACCTGCATTTTTAAGTTTAAGACGAAGTGCGGGTAAGCCGGTCATTTTATAGATGGCTTCCTCAAGGGTTAAAATCTTCAGCTCCCGGACAAAACGGCGGATTACCCTGGGAAAAGTTCCATAAAGCCTGGGATGTGGTTTGCCCTTGGAAAAGTGGCTGTCCGACCCTACCATGGCAAATGGAAGTTTTAGAAAGATCCCTACATTTTTTTCATTCATGGTCTCGGAGATAATTTTAACCCCTTCACCCTCCTGTTCTATGAGATCCAGGATAAGCTCAAAGGGATCTGCTTTTTTTTCTCTTGCTATTTGTGCAACGGTTCTTCCCTCTATATCATTTTTCTCCGCAGCATTGAACTGGGAGATAGTGATTTTTTCCCACCCTGCATTGTGGTACATGTCCTCCCAACCTGGAATTCCATATTTGATGTCATGGATTATCTTTTTTCTTTGTACGGCATTATGCATCCGGGGGATCAGATGTTTCATCCCACCCTCCATGGCCCAGGGGGGAATCAGTGCGGTCAATGAGGTTCCGGAGGAGAAATAGGGGTATACGTCACAGGTCAGGTCAACTCCATTTTTTTTGGCATTCAGTAATTTTTCAATGACCTGATCCACAAGACCCCAGTTCCTGTGACCTGTTATCTTGAGATGAGAAATTTGAACAGGAATTTTTGCCTGCTTTCCAATGGTAACGACTTCATCAATGGATGCAAGGATTTCTTCCGCCTCATTGCGCATGTGGGAAGCATAAAATCCACCTTTTTTTGCCACCACACGGGAAAGTTCAAGCAATTCAGATGTCCTGGCAAATATACCCGGCGCGTAGATGAGTCCGGTGGACATACCCAATGCTCCCTGTTCCATGGCCTCATCCATCAGGATTTTCATCTTTTCCATCTGATTTTGATCTGGAATATTATCAGAAAGACCCATGACTGCCATACGAAGTGTTCCATGCCCGATGAGCCCCATTAAATTATTGGAGAACCCTTTTTTTTCAAGCAATGTTCTGTAATTTTTGAATGAGAATCCATTTATGGAATTTTTATGTTTTCCGAGACTGATCAAGGCATCTTGAAAGCCAACATCATTCCGTGATTGGGGATCCATGGGTGCCAGTGAAACACCGCAGTTGCCCACAACCTCCCGGGTCACGCCCTGCTGCAGTTTGATTTCGGACAAGGCGTCTTCCAGCCAAAAATCATCTGAGTGGGTGTGGATATCAATGAAGCCGGGTGCTATGACCAGTCCATTGCCATCGACTGTTTCACTGGTATCTGCAGCCTCAAGTGATGGCTCGATGGCAGTAAATTTATCATTTTTTATACCCACATCCCCGGTCCACCCGGGTTTTCCTGTTCCATCAATGATCATTGCCTGTTTTATTATCAGATCATACATTTTTTAGCCTTATAAATTTAGAATTCGGGTCCTCTTGAAAAACCATATCAATAAATCAAATAATAATAAATTTTCTCTTGACCGATGTTGGTGCGCTTGTTAATGTACGCATTAATGAGTTGTTTATCACATGATGAATGTAAGGGCAAGAAAATATGGAAATAAAAAATCTTGAAGAATTTGCTTACAATGCCATCATGAAATTAGTTCTGAACAACCATTTTCAACCCGGTGAATTCCTTCTGGAAACTGAAATTACCGATCTCTTAAACCTTAAAAGCAGAACACCAGTACACCATGCGCTTGGACAACTTGTGGCAAAGGGATTCCTTGACAGGAAAAAAAAAAGGGGATGTTTCATTCCTTTTACAACCCCGGAAGATGCAGAACATGCTTTTTTTGTGCGTGAAAATATTGAGTCCCAGTCTGCAATGTCTGCTGCAATTCATGCATCAGACGAAGAAATTAAAGAGCTTGAACTGATTATTGAAAAAGAGGCGGATATCAGAAAATCCGGAGACATTGTCGCCTATTCCTCAATTAATGAAAATTTCCATGCCTGTGTGGCAAAAATTTCTAAAAACAGGTACCTGCAACAATTTAGTCAATACATTTTCTGGCGATCCAATATCTATATTTTTTTCTATCAATATAAATTCAAACTTAAAAAAGTGGGGGATGAATTAATGGATTCACCTTTGCAGCATAAAAAAATTTTAAAAGCAATTAAAAGCAGAGAACCCGAAGAAGCCGGTGAACTGATGCTGAAACATGTTCGCTGTACTTATAATAGCATTTGGAAATAATCACCAAATAATAATCTAAAAGAAAGAGGAGGTTTGTAATGAAAAAATTTTGTATGTATCTTTTAACGGCAATTTTAATGACCGGTTTGATGAGCAGTGATGTATTTGCTGCCAATTCCGGCGGAACATTCAAGTTTTGCCTTCCCTATGGAGGACAGGTTTTTGGTCTTGATCCCCACAAATCAACAAGAACCCAGGACAATATTGTAGAGCTCAATATCTTTAGAAGCCTCTACCAGTGGGATGCCACAACCAATAAACCTGTGCTGGCCCTGGCCGATAAAGTGGTGATCTCCGGGGAGGACAAGGTATACACCTATTCCATCAAACAAAATGTCAAATTTCATAATGGCCGAAATCTCACTGTAGATGATATTATATGGTCATACGAAAGGATCATGAGCAAAGAACTTGCCTCGCCTGCAGCCGTTGACATAAGGATAATCAAGGGGGCAAAAGAATTGGAACAGGGAAAGGTCAAGACCATATCCGGTCTTAAAAAAATTGATGCCTACACCCTTGAAATCACTCTGTCTAATCCTGTGGATCCCTCTTACAATCTCTATAAAGTTTCTACCGCAATTCTCCCAAAAGAAGAGGTTGAGAAAAAAGGTGCTGCCTTTACAACAAATCCTGTTGGCTGCGGTCCCTTTATGTTTGAAAAATGGGTAAAGGGAAGTGAGGTTACCCTTAAAAAATTTCCTGACTATTATGAAAAAGGGTTGCCTTATCTTGACAAAGTCGTTTTCAAGATCATGGGAGAAGGTGCGGCAAGAGACATCGCATTTAAAGCAAAGGAACTGGACGCAACTATTGTGGGTGCGAACCAGTACCTGCCTTACAAGAAAGACCCGAAAATTTCCAAGAACATGATTGAGGTTGCAGAGATGTACACCCGCCTCATGGTCTTTAACCTGGATGATAAAAATTTTGCCGACAAACGGGTCCGCCAGGCAATCAACTATGCCATTAACTCAAAACTGATCATTGAAAAGTATCTCAAGGGAAAAGCCTTTCCGACCGTAAGTTTTCTGCCAACCACCTCTCCTGCCTTTGATTCTACTCAAAAGGGATATGAATACAACCTTGAAAAAGCCAAGGCACTCATGAAGGAAGCCGGTTATGAAGATGGATTTTCCTTTGAAGTTCTTTGCACCACCAGCAAATCATACGGCGTAGGAGTTATTGAAGCTGTGATACCTTTCCTGAAAAAAATAAATATAGAGATAAAGCCCCAACTGGTGGAAGGTGCCGTCCTTGCTGAACGAGCCCGTTCAGGCGATTTCCAGGCCCTGACATGGTCCCTGGATTCTGGCCCGGATCCCTTAGATGCCCTCAGCCGGTTTCATATGGATAATCCAAGAACCTCACGTAACTATCCAGGTTATAAAAATGCAGAATTCAGTGGTCTTATTGACAAGGCAGCCAAGGAGCGGGACTATGCCGCGAAAATTGAGCTTCTTAAAAAAGCTGATGCCATGTTGAAAGAGGATGCTCCCTTATGGTTCTTCAATTATAACAAGGCCATCATTGCTTATCACCCATGGGTTCACGGGATTCAGTCTGTGGCTCCTGAGATGATGTATCAGGACCTTTCAAAGATATGGGTTGATGCTAAATAGGCATTATCCTGATTAATTCAGGGTGTACAAAAGGCCTTGTCTGTTTTTGTAAAAAAAGCCGACAAGGCTGCCATTTAAATTAAACGCTGAACAAGGATTGACTTATGTTAGCCTATACTGTACGGCGGCTATTGCAATTTATTCCGACCATTATTGGAATATCACTGATCATGTTTTGCCTGCTTAACGTTCTTCCGGGCAATGCAGCCTTGATGGCCGGTGGAAAACGGGAACTTTCCCCGGAATTAATTGAAAAGATGAAAAAAGACTGGGGGCTGGATAAACCCCTTTATGTCAGATATTTGATCTATATGAAAGACCTTGCCCATGGAGATCTTGGACAATCTTTCCTCAGACAGGAAAAGGTGAATGACTTGCTGGCAAGCAGAATCTGGCCAACCCTGAGGCTTGCTGTCAGTGCAATGGTAATCGCCCTGACCATTGGCATCCCCCTTGGTTTTTTTTCTGCCCTCAGGCAGGGGACATGGGGGGATAGCGCATCAATGATCGTAGCGGTCTCCGGGGTTGCCATGCCCCAGTTCTGGTTGGGGCTTTTGCTCATGCTGCTTTTTTCTGCAAAAATGAACTGGTTCCCAACCTCTGGTTATGGAGATGGAGATTTTATACATCTTGTGCTTCCTGCTATCACGCTGGGGCTTGGATCCATGGCGCTTTTAGCCCGTACTACCCGAGCTGCCGTCCTGGAGGTTTTAGAAGAAGACTTTATTCGCACGGCAAGGTCCAAGGGACTAAGCAGATTTTTAATAAATCGCAGACATGTATTCCAGAACACACTTGTGCTGATTCTAACCACGGCAGGACTTCAGTTTGGCTCTCTCATCGGTCAGACAGTCATTGTTGAAAAACTCTTTTCCTGGCCCGGTCTTGGTTCCTTGCTGGTTGATTCAATTTTCTTGAGAGACATACCCGTGGTCCAGGGAGGCATATTGATGATAATTCTGGCTTTTCTCATCGTTAATCTGGTTGTGGATCTTTTATACTGCGTCATAGATCCGCGAATTAAATATCAATAAAGGGAAACTTTGAGTGAAAGACACAATCTATAAAAAAATATTAAGAAGAAAAAATCTTGTGGTGGGCATTATTATAACGCTTGCAGTGGTTTTTATGGCAATATTTGCCCCCCTTATGTCTCCCTATCACCCCATAGATGACGCTGATCTTATGGTATCGGATCAACCTCCAAGCATAGAATTTTTGTTTGGAACCGATGAACAGGGAAGAGACATCCTGTCAAGAGTCATCTATGGTGCAAGGGTCTCTTTGAGCATCGGACTTTTGAGCCAGGCCATGAACACTGTGATAGGCGTGGTACTTGGACTTCTGGCAGGGTTCATGGGAAAATGGTGGGATGATATTATTATGGGATTAACCAATATAATGCTTTCCATACCCTCCCTTGTATTCGCTTTGGCCATCATGGCATTGCTGGGTCCCGGTCTGATCAATGTATTCCTGGCACTGGGATTCACAAATTGGGCGTATACCTGTCGAATAACCCGCTCCCAGGTATTGTCGTCCCAGGAACTTAATTTTGTAAAAGCCGCCCAGGCTCTGGGATATGGTAAAATAAGAATTATGTTTACCCAGATTCTGCCCAATATTGTCGGGCCGATTCTTGTGATAGGCACCCTTGGTGTTGCAGGAGCTATCCTTATTGAAGCAGGTCTTTCTTTTTTAGGTCTTGGCACACAACCGCCTACACCGAGTTGGGGCGGTATGCTGGCCACAGCCAGGGAACAGCTTTTTACATCACCCTGGATTTCGATCTTTCCCGGGCTTGCAATTTTTATAACGGTTTTGGGGCTTAATCTTTTGGGGGACGGATGGCGAGATTATATGGATCCCAGGATTTCAAGACAGTAAAAAATAAGGTTGGTTAAACATGAATCATGATGACGTACTTCTGAATGTACGGGGATTAAAAACATACTTTTACACTCTGGATGGCATTGCCAAGGCAGTGGATGGCATGTCTTTCTATCTGGATAAGGGGGAAACCCTGGCCATAGTGGGAGAATCCGGCTGTGGGAAAAGCATTACCGCTCTTTCCATTATGGGGCTTGTACCACAACCCGCCGGAAAAATTGTAAATGGCAAAATTTACCTGAACAATGACGATATACTTGAATATCCTGAAAGTAAAATGCAGGATATCCGTGGTGATAAAATTGCCATGATTTTTCAGGAACCCATGACCTCTCTCAATCCTCTCATGACCGTTGGCAGCCAGATATCAGAAATGATTCTACGTCACCGACGAGTCACTAAAAAAGAGAGTTGGGAACGATCCGTTTCCATGCTTGAAAAAGTTCAAATCCCTTCTCCGGGAAGAAGAGCCAAAGACTATCCCCACCAGCTTTCAGGGGGGATGAGACAGCGCGTAATGATAGCCATCGCACTTTCCTGCAACCCACAGATTCTCATCGCTGATGAACCTACAACAGCACTTGATGTGACCATTCAGGCTCAGATTCTGGACCTTATGCTGCGGCTTAAACAAGATTATGAAACATCGATTCTTATGATTACCCATGATCTTGGCGTTGTGGCTGAAGTTGCCCAGAGAATCATTGTCATGTATGCCGGGAAAATCATTGAGGAAGGCAATGTATTCTCAATATTTGAAAATCCCAGACACCCCTATACAAAGGCTCTTTTAAAATCTATTCCAAAATTTGGCAACAGAACGGAACATGGGCGCGAACCTCTCCAGGAGATTACGGGAATTGTTCCAAATCTGTATAAGCTGGGCTCAGGGTGCAGTTTTTGCCCGCGGTGCAAGGAGGCAATGGATATCTGCAAGATCAAGGACGTTGGATTAACAGATCTGGGGAATGGGCATCGTGTCCGCTGCCTTCTATGCAAGTCAAAAAGGGAGGAGTAAATTTTGGAACCTATTCTTGAAGTAACTGATCTTAAAGTTCATTTTCCCATTAAAAAAGGTATTTTTGCACAAACTAAAGGATACGTTTATGCCGTTGATGGTGTTTCTTTTACACTGAATAAAGGTGAAACTTTAGGGGTTGTAGGAGAAAGCGGTTGCGGCAAAACAACGACAGGAATGGCAGTTTTACAGCTTTTGGATATAACCTCGGGCAAGATTGTTTTTAATGGAAAAGATATCTCCGACATCTCAAAAATGCCGTTTGATGAAGTCATTGACTTCAGAAAAAAAGTGCAGATAATTTTCCAGGACCCCTTTTCTTCATTAAATCCCAGGATGACTATAGAACATATCATCGGTGATCCCATGAGAATCCATAAAATGTTTGGAGAAAAGGAAATTAAAGAAAGAGTCGCCTACTTAATGGAAAAGACAGGATTAAGACCGGGACAGGCAGGCCGTTATCCCCATGAATTTTCCGGTGGTCAGAGACAGCGTATAGGAATTGCCCGGGCTCTCTCCATGGGGCCTGAGATAATCATTGCAGATGAACCGGTTTCTGCCCTTGATGTGTCAATCCAAGCCCAGATAATCAACCTCCTTGTGGAACTGCAGGAGGAATTTGATCTTTCATATATTTTTATTGCCCATGATCTGGCAGTTGTCGAACATATCTGTGACCGTATTGCAGTCATGTACCTTGGAAAAATTGTTGAAATGGCATCCTATGAAGAATTATTTTTAAATCCCAGGCATCCCTATACAAAGGCTCTTTTTTCGGCGATACCCATAGCAGACCCCAGGGCAAAAAAAGATAGAACCCTTTTGGAGGGTGATGTGCCAAGTCCCAGGCATCCACCATCGGGATGTTCGTTTCACCCACGATGTCCTGAATGTTTTAAAACCTGCAATATTGATGATCCTGTTTTAAGGAACATGGGCAATGATCATTTTGTGGCTTGCCATTTATATAATAGACATTGATGTGAATGTAGAGGGAAAAACTGACATGACTGAATTTATCATTTTATCTGCAAAAATATTTACAGGTGATCCTGCAAATCCTATGGCAGAGGCTGTTTATATCAAGGGAAACCAAATTGCTGCTGTGGGCACCACTATAATGGTAAAAAAGTCAGCTCCCTGTGATGTAAAGGTGCTTGATCTGCCCGGATGCCTGATTACCCCGGGATTGATCGAAGGACACTGCCATTTTACAAGCATCGGTGTCTTGCTTCAAAATCTCAATTTCCGTGATATCACCTCAATTTCTTCCTGCAGGCAGATGGTTAAGCAAGCAGTTTTAAAAACAAAGCCCGGGGAGTGGATCATCGGCAGGGGATGGAATGAGAACTTATGGGAAGAGAACCGTGAACCTGTCAAACAGGATCTGGATGATATTGCTCCTGACAACCCTGTTTATCTAACCCGGGTATGTGGTCATAGTGTCTGGGTAAATTCAAAGGCCCTTGAAATAGCCGATATAACAGCCCGGACGCAGGATTCTCCCGGGGGAAAAATTGATAAGGATCCTGTAACCTGTGAGCCCACTGGAATCATACGGGAAACACTGGAACTGATATCCGCTCATATACCCCCAAAAACTAAACAGCAATTGAGGCAAGCAGCATTAACCGCGCAAAAAGAGGTGCTGCGCTTTGGAATTACCTGTGTCCATTCCCTGGAAGATCTTGATAGTTTTAAGGCTGTCAGAGAACTTGACCGGGATGAAGAGCTGAAAGTCAGGGTTTACCATTCCCTTCATGTAGAAGATATTAAAGAGGCTGAAAGAGAAGGATTTGAAATCAATCAGAACAGTGAGCATTTATGGCTTGGGCATGTTAAACTGTATGCGGATGGGTCTCTGGGCGCAAACACGGCTCTTCTCCATGACCCTTATGATGACCAACCCGGTAATCTGGGGCTTGCCTTTCTGGATCCTGAATCACTTGAGGCAGGGGTTGAATTTGCCTATGAACGAGGATATGGAGTGATGATCCATGCCATCGGTGATAAAGCAGTTACAAATTCTCTTGAATCCATAGCCGATGCCAGAAAAAAATATCCTTGCCAGCCACGGGATCGGATTGAACATGTGCAGCTTTTTCGTCCCAGGGATTTGCAATTGTTTAAGGATCATAATATTACAGCATCGGTTCAGCCAGTTTTCCTTGCTACGGACAGATTTTCAGCCGAAAAAAAATGGGGAATAGAACGGTGCAGGAACAGTTATGCCTGGCGGACTTTAATGGATAAGAAAATACCCCTTCAATTTGGTTCTGATGCCCCTGTTGAACCTGTAAACCCTGTTTTAGGAATTTTTACTGCCGTTGAAAGAAAAAATTATAAATATAAAACCCATGACAAATGGTTCCCAGAGCAATCTTTAACACTTGAAGAGGCAATAATCGGTTTTACAAGGCAGGCTGCGTTTACATCTGGAAAGGAAAATGAATTAGGAATAATAGCACCGGGAAAACTTGCAGATTTAACCATTTTCAATCAAGATTTTTTTTGTATTCCAAAAGATCAATGGCCAGAAATTGAAGTTAAGATGACAATCATAAACGGCGAAATTGTATATGAGAAGTCAGTCATATTAAAAGATCTTTAATTTATCTTTTCAGCAATTGATGCCCAGCTTTGCATTGACTTCTTTTGATCTGTTTTTTGCAATAAAGTCTATATAAGGACTGTCAGGGTATGCAGTGATCATGCATTCAAGGTATTCTTTACCTTTTTTATATTGACCGGGTTGGTTGGTTTCATGGATCAATTTAATCCTTTTCTCACCAATGCCAACACCCTTTATGCCGGCACAAGATCCAACAGTGTTTCACATATTCACACAGCCATTGAAAATGGATTTTCACATTCATACATGGATGCAACTCCCATCATCATTGCCGATGGATTACGGGGAAAAAATACAACAAAAATAAAAATTGATCAAAAAAACTGCAAACATGTTT
>JAOZRI010000313.1 GCA_029940235.1 Desulfobacula sp.
TAACCCAAACCAGAAGCCCAAGAACTGCCCTTCCCCTGTTCCGTAGCTTCCCCATTGAGTCATAAATTCCCCTTCAGAATTCATTTTTACAATCCGGGATTTATCTACATCTATCACATAGATGTTGCTGTCAGAATCACACGCAATGCTTGTCGGTCTTGAGAATTCAAATCCAAGGCCCCTTCCGTCATGGTTCTGGGTAAAAACAGGAAACCCATCCTTATCAAACTTCTTAATCTGGTGATTATGAGTGTCTGCGATATAAATATTATGATCAGAATCAACTGCAACACCATAGGGATCGTTTAAACCCGGGAACTCTTCAAGGTGGTTGCCATCTA
Organism: Desulfobacula sp.; assembly: GCA_029940235.1. Classification (GTDB taxonomy): domain Bacteria; phylum Desulfobacterota; class Desulfobacteria; order Desulfobacterales; family Desulfobacteraceae; genus Desulfobacula. Next base: position 342 of record JAOZRI010000313.1, read on the forward strand.
AGTCAAAAACCTGGACAGAGTCTGCTCCCACCACAACGACCCAATCCTCTACCCCGGATCCCGGATCTTCCGGTGAGAATACAATATCTTTTGGTGACCAGTTTTCAGGAGTTGTATTGCCCGATTTATACCACTCCCCGACCTGTACCATCTGGGAGTCAATTTCCTGAAATTTCTGGATACGGTGGTTATTTGTATCTGCTACATAGATAAATCCATCATTGTCAAAGCAAATTCCTTCCGGCCAGTCAAACTCTCCGGGCAGAAAGCTGTTGCTGGACCATTTGGCAATCAATTTGCCTTCTGGAGAAAATTTCTGTACTGCAGAACCCATGGCATCTGCCATGTAAACTGAACCGTCGCTGTCAATACTGATATCCCGGGGTAACTTGATATTATTACCTTCATCCAATGGATCTATGATTTGTCTGATAAGGGCACCTTGGTCTGTAAAAACCTTTACATTTTTGTTCAGTGAATCCAGAACATTTATCTCACCTTCCGGGGACACTGCAATGCCTATTGGCAGATCAACACTCCATTTGGACTGGAAAAATCCAGCGAAAGATAGCTTCTGTACCCGATTATTTGCATAGTCTGCTACAAAAAGATCTTCGTAACGTGTCCATCCGGTATGTATATCTAAAGCCCAGCGGGTACGGATTTCTATGTCACCACCCCAGGAAAAGAAATTACCAAAATCAAATTGACCATCTTCTGATCCATAACCTTTACCAAAGTCGGGGTGACCGTCATAGGAGGGCCGGTCAATATGCGGATCTGGAAAATAGTCATAACTGCCGTCCTCCTGTTCAACAAATATCTGTATATCACTGTTGTCAGGTTGAAAGATATCATGCGAGACAATACAGACAAACACCGCATTTAAGTCATTTGAATGATTTTCACCTATATTTGACACGGTCAGGCTGAAAGGAAGGCCCAATGCTTCTCCATTTGCCGGACAGTCCCATTCTGTAACTGGTTCACCGCCGGAGGTAAATTTCTGTATACGCAAATTTAAGGTATCAGCCACATATACATTGTCGTTGGCATCCACTGCAATACCACTGGGCTGGTTGAACACTATACCGCTGTCACTTCTTGTGCCGTATTTTCCCCATACGTTTGAAAGATGACCCTCGGGAGTGAATTTTTGAACACGGTGATTTACGGTATCTGCAACATAAACATTCCCGTTGCTGTCGGTTGCAATGCTTCTGGGCTGGGCAAAATACCATGGTTGGCGTGACTGGGGCAGCATTCCACCAAATATATAGAATTCTTCCAGTGTTTTAAATGACCCTGTTCCCGGAGCGCTGAATATCTGCCCCCAGGCATTTTTGGCATAAAGCCTGTAATGATATGTTTTTCCCTGGATCAAGGTTTTAAGTTCTACATTTATGGGAACAGGAGCTGTTCCGGAACCAGCAGGTTCTTCAGGAGAGGTTTCCAGCGCACTGCCTTCCCCTTCTCCTTCAATCCAGTATTTAAACCAATAGGTTGTCTCGCTTCCAGCAGGGTTTATTGTCCCGCCAACCACGGCTGAATCAGATGTCTCCTGTGTTGCAGAACTTGTTTGTATGGTTGATGTTGAGTAATTCAGGAACCCACCATAGCTGTAACCTGCTGTGTTATGTGCCACGATTTGATAAATACCTGATGTTCCAGGTGACAATCCCTCCAGCAAATCGTCTGCCGAAACACTGTAATTTCCGTTTCCAGCGTATTTTTCAGGGCTGGTGCTGCTAAGATTATTCGTATCAGGACCATATTGGAAAAAATACCATGTTGGAGAATTCTCTGGATTAACTGATCCTCTCAGCGTGACCTGGGTGGAAGTTATATGTGTGGGGTTTGCTGTATGCACAGTGGGTTTCAGGGGATCTGTGGTAAATTCTTGATCCCCGCCATAAAAATATTGATAATTTCCTGGTGTACCACGACGTCCCACAAGCTGGAAATGGTAGGTCTGATTTGGAGTAAGCTGCCACAAGATAGTTGAAGCAGGAACAGAAACTCTTCCGTCACCAGCATTTTTTGATGGTAGATTGTACCCGTATTGGTCTGTATCACCATATTGAAAAAAATAGTCTGTGTCAGTACCGTTGGGGTTGATTGTTCCCTCTAAAACAGCACCTGTTGTTCCTGGATCAGTCAGTTCATTAGTAGTGACTGTTGGATCTGCATCCTCGGTGTGTAAGAGTTGGTTATTCCCAAAACTCTTGCCCATATCATTTTGAGCCACCAGTCTGAAATGATAAATTGCATTGGGAAGAAGCCCTGAGACATAATGGTTGATATCCAGTATGTCAGTCCCGGGTCCAATAGATTCAGCGGTTGTTGGATCATTTTCATAAGCAGTTGTCAGACCATATTCAAAATAACAAGAGGTGTATTGCCCGTTTGGAAGTGCCTGTCCAAAAAGAGTCGCATTATATGTTCCGATACTGTGTGCAGGACCTGTACCTGCCTGGGGCCAGCCGGCAAACCCGCCGCGAATATCGGCTATACCTGTACCGAGGTCATCCTGCCAGACAATTAGATTGGTTGGGAAATTACCTGAAGTTATTTCCCCTGATACAACAGCCGGCAGTGATTCATGATATCTACGTGCAGAAACCATAAGTTCATAACCTGGAAAAGTTCCGTCAGGATTCACCTGCCTGCAATAAATATCAAAGTTCAGGGGAGCTGGATCAACAGAGTATTTATACACATAAGTGACAAGGAATCTGTTTAAAGACGTATTATATGCCACATCGGGATAACCGTATTTATTTGTCAATCCAGTACCGGATATCTCAAAGGCAGATCCTTGTAACTCAGCTGAAGCATTTATCCGCTGACCCATAATCTTTACAACCGTTGGATTTGTCAGGGCGTTGGCATTTTCAAAAACTACAAGATACTCCTGGGTAGAAGGGTTCCATGCAGCCCTTGGTCCAGTCTCATTGCCAAATGTCGCAATACTTATTATACTGCCAGGGGAGCCCGTGTTTGTAACAATGCTTCCCTGAATAT
>JAOZRI010000314.1 GCA_029940235.1 Desulfobacula sp.
TCACTTCTTTTTTTCCAATGTCTGGCAAGGCTTAATTGTGACATTTTTGCAAAGCTGAATCTTTTATGAATTATTTTACGCAGTAAAACTCTTCTTTCTGCTTTTTTCTCATCTCCTTTAAGAGAAGGGTCACGTAATATTTCTAAAATATTATCAATGGTAATTTGTAACTGATCTTGAACAGGTGATGCCAGGGCATTATTTACCGGGCCAAAAAAGCAAGGAACTAAGAAAACAAAAAGCAGTACTGCAATTTTAAAACGTTTCATAAATATCCCTTTCAAATAATAATTTTTAACTTTTACACACTGTTTGATATGCATCATCTGTATTTTCCTGGATGTTAAACACATTATCAAGTTTGGTCAGTGCAAGTGCATTTTTAACATTGGTGCCCAACTGGGTCAGAACAAATTCTCTACCATTTTTTTTACTCCATTGAAGCCCTTCAACAAGGGTAGCAATACCAGAGCTATCCATAAACGAGACTTGGGAAAGATCAACAATAATACCTTTTACATCTTTTTTAAAAAGGGGAAGTAGTTTATCCCGCAAATCTGGTGATGTAAACATATCCACTTCGCCTTCAATACTTATGACACCTATATTTTCTTTTTCTTCACATTTAATTTTAAAACCCATTGCAAGCCACCCATGGTTATTATTTTTCAAATATATATTTACTGACAAGTTCTTCCAAACTTATGGCAGACTCTGTATCCATCAAAGAGTCATTATTTCCCAGAACATCATCGGAGCCGCCTGGAGACAACTTGACAAATTTGTCTCCTATCACTCCTTTTGTTCGAATGGAGGCAATTGTATCATCTGTAATTTGAGTTCCATTCTTTATTTCCATCAGGACAAGGGCCTCATTATCTTCCAGGGTGATTTTTTTTACTTTACCTACGGGGACGCCTGCAATTTCTACAGAGGCTGCCACCTCAAGCCCCTCTATGGATCCAAACCTTGCATCAATTATAAAAGAATCAGATCCGAAAAGGTCAATATTCCCAAGATTTACAGACAAATATACCAGGCAGGCAATGCCAAGTATCATGAAAACACCTACTGAAATTTCTGTTTTTTTACCATACATGATAATAATTTAAATCCTATAGCAATAAAGATGTCAAGATATAATCCACCACAAGAATTGAAAGTGAAGTGATTACAACTGCATTGGTAGTTGCGTGGCTCACACCTTCTGTGGTGGGTTGGGCAGTAAAACCCATGAATGTTGATATCCAGGTTATCAAAATGCCAAAACTAAATGACTTTAAGATCCCCCCATAAATATCTGTAAATGTGATAGCTGTCACCATTTTACCGATATAAGCGCCTTCATTGACTCCAAGCAGTTTTACCCCGACAAGATAGCCTCCGGCAATGCCCACAAGATCAAACAGGGCAGTTAAAAGAGGCAGGGAAATAATCCCTGCAATTATTTTAGGAGAAATTACATATTTTAAAGGATCAATTGCCATCATTTCAAGGGCAGGAAACTGATCAGTAATCTTCATTATGCCAATCTGTGCTGTAATTGCCGACCCTGCCCTGCCTGTAACCATCAATGCACAAAGAACGGGCCCAAGCTCCCTGATTATTGAAAGGGCGACCATAACACCGAGAGCTGCCTCTGCTCCAAACTGGCTTAAAGAATAATAGCCCTGAATTCCCAGGACCATACCAGTAAAAAGAGCTGTTACAAAAACAATTAAAAATGATTTTGATCCTACAAATTCAATCTCTTTGACAAGCCTTGCAAACCTGAATGGCGGTAAAAATGCCTGAAAAAGCGAAACAAGTAAAAAAATACCGCTCCTTCCAAGTATCTGAAAGCGATATAAAGTTGAACGGCCAATTGATGCTGCAATCTGCAAAATTTACAACTCTCCTCTAATCAAATAAAATTTCATCAAGATAGTTTTTATCTGTACGGGTAAAAGGAATCGGCCCCTCTGGCTCTCCGTTGATAAACTGCTTTACCCTTAAATCATCACTGTTTTTTATCTCTTGTGCGGTTCCCTGGGCAATAATATCCCCGTAAAAAAGGATAATAATGTTATCTGCAATCCTGAAGCACGATTCAATGTCATGGGAAACCACAACCGATGTTATATTTAAAGCCTGATTCAAATCTTTGATAAGCTTATCAATCACCCCGGTTGAAATTGGGTCAAGACCTGAAGTTGGTTCATCATAAAATATGATTTCAGGATCCATCACAATGGCACGGGCAAGCCCTACTCTTTTGGTCATTCCTCCGGATAACTGGGAAGGCATTAAATGCTCAGTGCCTCTTAGCCCCACCATTTCAAGCTTCATTGTCACAATTGTCTTAATGACGCTGTCTGCAATTTTTGTATGCTCCCGCAGAGGAAATGCAATATTTTCAAAAATATTCAGGTAGTTAAAAAGAGCTGAACCCTGAAAAAGCATACCCATTCTTTTCCTTAAATCATATATTTTCTTTTTGGGCATACTTGTAATATTCACACCATCAAAATAGATGGAACCTGAATCTGGTTTTTCAAGGGCTGTAAGCTGTCTTAATAAAGTGCTTTTCCCGGAACCGCTTCCTCCAAGAATAACAGTTATTTTTCCTTTTTCAAAATTACAGTTTAAACAATTTGAAGCAGTGATGCTGCCATATTTTTTTACAAGATTTTCTACTTTGATCATATTTTTATATCGTTTATTAATTCATGGATGAATATAAATAGCTCACCAGGTTTACAGTGTCAACGATAATCACATGATAATCACAAAGATTGACAAACCCTGCAGAGCTTTATATAAATTTTTATATGGCAAAGGATACAAGACATATGACCCTTGATAATTCATCTGATAATTCACCATGCAATTCACCAGATCCAACATCTGGCCATACATCTTATAATAATATGGCTGAATCTGTTAATTTAATAATACAATCACACCCTGAAGAGCTCAAACAAGTAAGAAACCTGGTAATAGATATTTTGTCAAAAACCACTATTTCAAAACCAAAATTACAGCTTATCACCCTTGCAGTAAACGAAGCCTGCTCCAATATTATCAAACATGGTTATAAAAATGACTATAACCAGAAAATTAAAATTACGATCAGCTTGGAAACAAAAACCTTAACCATCACAATTATTGATAATGGTATTAAATTTGATATTAATTCAATTGAACCAAGAGATGTCAATGAGATCAAACCAGGAGGGCTTGGGCTTCATATTATGGAAGAGGTTATGGACAGAGTTGAACACAGCCATACTTCACAAAATTTTAATAAACTAACAATGGTAAAAAATCTACTCTCCTGACAATATCATTAATGTTAAATCATCTGACTGGGGTG
>JAOZRI010000315.1 GCA_029940235.1 Desulfobacula sp.
CCAGCAATTGAATCGTCATACCGTCTGCTGGCATATATTTTTTTAATACTTTCATACAGTGATGAACAGCTGTTTCCAAATCTTGATGTTCAATCAGGGGAGTGGAAGCTTTTTGATAAAATGTATCCTTGTCTATCATTATTCAACTCCTTAAGTTTTTCACCAAATAAGGTAATTTATTAATGGTGGAATCAATTAAATAACATGCTGTTATTGCTTGCTCTATCTGCTATTTAAAAGCAACTCTCAAATTAACAACTCACCTTATCAGATTTTTACCGTAAATGGTATAAAAAAATACCTATTATGGTATAAATTCTGAAATCGTTCTCAAAAAGTATCTTGTTTCATAAAATTTATTGTAAAATCAATAATATATAGTAGTGGCAAGGTTTATGCAATTCAATCCTATTAAATATAAGAGAAGTTCCATTCATAAGCGGATAAAGAGCGGCTGGAAAGAATGGTGTTTGAAGCTGAGGAGCGAATCAGTAGCCTAAAGAGTCGTATCAATTAACCATGATTGATATTGTATAAACTATTTTTTAACCAAAGAGGAGAAAGAGATGAAGCAGTTCAAGAATTTGTCAGGATTGATCGTGGGTATTTGCCTTGCAGTCGGCTTTATTTTAACAGCCCCAAACACAGTATTGGCAAAAAACAAGATTCGCCTTATTGTGGTAGGAGCCAATGAAGGATCTCCCGAAATAGCAGGTGAGCAAATGGCATTGAATATGTATTATGGTGCTTTGGTTTACCGTGCAAGAACATTTCACGCGTTAAAAGGGAAATATGAACCAAAATGGATATCAACTTTGTTTAGCAGTCCCGACGAATGTCTGACAGGAGTATCAACGGGTGCCGGAGAAATGACTTTTAGCGGACCTCACTATCTGGAGCAGCTTGAACCTGCCTGGAAGGTGGTAGAAGCACCCGGTGTATTCGACAACTGGGACCACTTTATGAGGACTATGAATACACCCGCCTGGCAAGCTTTGGAAAAAAAAATGGCTGAAGAGAAAGGTATAAAGATCCTGAAATGGATAATGAGTGCCGGGAATCATTATCTTTACAGTAAAAAATCTGTTAAAAGCCTGGCAGATCTCAAGGGGCAAAAAATTCGTTATCCCGGCGGAGAAGGATTTGCAAAATCGCTGAAAGCCATGGGAGCAACCGGTATTTCTCTGCCCTATACCGAGGTTGTCACCGCACTTCAGACCAATATGATTGATGGTCTGCTGACCGATATGTTTGGAGCCATGTATGCGTACAATTTGCCCCGGTACACAAGATATGTCACCCAATTAACCTGGGGAATACAACCGGTGAATATCGTTGTCAATTCAAAATGGTGGGATGCCCTTCCGGCAAAAGAACGAGCAGCTATCAAAGACGTATTTGACCGAATTGACACTTCAACATATTTTGAAAATGCCCAGGCAGGGATCACCCAAGGCTGGGTTGCCAACCCTAAAACAGATTTGATTCGTCTGGATCCAAAGGAAGCTGCAAGCTGGAAAGCTATAATGAAAAAAAATTCAGCCGGCATTCTCAAAAATATTGATCCGGAATTAATCCAGGCCATTGAGGTTTCACGATAGATTAATGCCAACAAGAACTTTTTTCCGCGTGGAGATCCCATGGCAATGCAAATAGAAAGAAGAGATCTCCATGCTAATATAAGAACCTGGAATTAATATTAATAACTTACAGGGTAACAACCTCAAAAAATGAAAAAACAAATTATTATAATTGGTGCTGGCATTGCAGGCCTTTCAGCAGGATGCAACCTCCAGAGAAATGGTTATGAAACACAGATTTATGAATTATCCAAAAGAGCAGGAGGGTTATGCACAGCATGGAAAAGAAAAGGATACATAATGGAAAACTGTATCCATTTTTTAACTGGTGCAGTTCCTTTTGACAGTTTTTACACTTCCTGGCAGAGTGTTATCAATCCTGAAGATCTGGATCTGATTTATACACCGGAATATCTTACAGTTGAAAAAAAAGATGGTAAATCAATAACTCTTTATGCAGATCTTGCAAAACTGGAAAAGGAGATGCTGGAAAAAGCTCCGGAAGATGCACACCTGATCAAAGAGTTTATTGCAGCTGCCTGGAAATTTACAAAATTCAAAATCCCTGTTGATCCTCCTTCGGAAATTTCCGGTTTTTTTGACAAAATAAAGGTCATTCTAAAAATACTCCCCTTCCTCAGGAATTTTAAAAAATGGAACAGTATCACTATTAATGAATATGTTGAACAATACAAAAACCCTTTATTGAAAGATGCGCTAAAAAACTCATTACAACCCGAAAGAGCTGCGTTGTCGCTACTTTTCATATTTGCAATGATGCACATCAAATCCTTGTCTTATCCTCTGGGCGGGGCTTTGAAGCTGGTTGAATTAATAGAAAACAACTATCTTCAATCAGGAGGAAAAATCAATTACAGCTCCAAAGTTAAAAAAATAATCGTTGAAAATGGTAAAGCCACCGGGATACTTCTGGAAAACGGGAAATCATACAGGGGTGATATTGTTATTTCAGCTGCTGACGGCCATTATACAATATTTAATATGCTGGGCGGGAAATACCTGAACTCTAAAATAAAAAACTTATACAGCAATTTTAAGGTAATGCCTTCCTATGTACAGGTCTATCTTGGAATCGCAAGAACCTTTAAAGGTGAGCCAACCACCCTGGCACTTCAATTGAAAAACGGTCTTAAAATTGATGAAACCACAAAATTAGACTACATCACCTATAGAATCCATAATATAGACCCTACCCTTTCACCGCCAGGTGGAACTCTGGTCACTGCCATGCTGAAAACAGCCAATTACACCTATTGGGTTGATTTGAAAAAAAACAACAGAGAAGAATACAGATCAGAAAAAAAGAGGATTGCCAGAGAGGTAATTGAATGCCTTAACCTGAAATATAAAGACATAACATCAAAGGTTGATGTTATGGACGTATCCACACCGGCTACAGTGATAAGGTATACAAATAACTGGCAGGGCTCCCACGAGGGATGGATCACAACACCTGAAATGGGATTCATGAAAATCCAGAGGACCCTGCCTGGCCTTGACAATTTTTACATGGCCGGGCAATGGGTTGAATCAATGGGTGGTTTGCCAACCTCGGTGGTTTCCGGAAAACATGTGGCTCATATAATATGTCACAAAGATGGAAAGAAGTTTTGTGTTGCCTGATTTTAAGGAGTTTGAAGCAGCAACATACAATGATAACAAGGTTTATGATGTATTGATATATTCATGACATATAAAAAATTAATTTTAAAGAACCGGGAGGAACGTGGATTTTCAAT
>JAOZRI010000041.1 GCA_029940235.1 Desulfobacula sp.
TGGTTTGCCGCACTTAATACAATCTTTTACTTTTGTATTATCAATGACTCTTTTTTCAATGGAGAGATTGCCTTTTTCATCTCTTTGATAATTGCTGGTAAATGAACAGTCAGGATATTTTGTACAGGCAAGAAAATGTCCGTTTTTGCCAATTTTAATATTTAGCTGGCTTTTGCAGTCCGGGCATTTAAGATCAGTATCAACTCCAACGCCTTTTACACTGATCATATGCTCATCTGCAGTATCAAGGCTCTTTTTAAATGATGTATAAAAATCAGTTAAAAGCTGTACCTCTTCCAAGTTGCCACTTGCAACATCGTCAAGACTGGTTTCAAGTTGTGCTGTAAAAGTTGTATCAAGAATATCAGGAAAAGATGCAACCAGCAGATCATTTACAATAAATCCAAGTTCGCTGGGGATAAAATTGCGTTTAATAAAATCAACATACCCTTTATCCTTAATCACACTTAAAATAGTGGCATATGTGCTTGGTCGTCCAATTCCTCTGTTTTCAAGTTCTTTTACCAGCGAAGCCTCGCTAAATCTTGGCGGCGGCTTGGTAAAATGCTGTTTTGGATTGATTTTCAGTGTTTTTAAAATATCGCCCTCATTTACATTTGGCAGGGACTGGATACCTTTTTCCTTTGATGAAGCATTATCAAAAGAGTAAAGCTTCATGAATCCAGGAAATTTCACAGTTGAGCCGGCAACTGAAAAGATATATTTTTTTGAAGCCTGGATCAAAATTGTTTTCTGGTCAATTAAAGCCTGGGCCATTTGGGATGCAACAAATCGTTTCCATATCAGGTCATAGAGTTTAAACTGGTCGGGAGTTAAAAAATTTTTTATATTTTCAGGTATATGAAATACTGATGTGGGACGGATTGCTTCGTGGGCATCCTGCACTTTTTTTTTATTTTGAAAGAATCTTGGGCTTTTTAATGCATATTCGTCTCCAAAGGTCTGGGCAATAAGAGTTTTTGCTTCTGTAGCTGCATCGGGAGCAATTCTTGTGGAATCAGTACGCATATATGTAATCAGGCCTTCAGGGCCTCCTGTACCAATCTCAATGCCTTCATAAAGCTGCTGGGCAACTATCATTGTTTTTTTGGCAGAAAACCTTAATCTGTTTATGGAATCCTGCTGAAGTTTACTGGTAATAAAAGGTGGTAAGGGGTTGCGTCTGATTGTTTTGGTTTTTATTTCATGGACAGAAAATTGAGCTTTTTCAAGATCATCTACAATGTTTGAAGATTGCTCCTGATTTTTGATTTTCGTTTTTTTATTGTTAATTTTTACAAGGTTTGCATTAAACTCAGGAGGAGTCGGCCCAAGCAGGTCTGCGGTGATAGTCCAGAACTCTTCTGGAATAAATTTTCTTATCTCTCTTTCTCTGTCACATATAATTTTTACTGCTACAGATTGCACTCTGCCTGCACTTAAACCTCTCTGCACTTTTTTCCATAATAGAGGAGAGATTTGATAACCAACCAGTCGGTCAAGCTTTCTTCTTGCCTGCTGGGCATCATATTTATCAATATCGGGTTCCATGGGGTGCTGTAAAGCATCCATAATACCTTTTTTTGTTAATTCATGAATAAGAATGCGATGAAATTTTCTCTCTTTTCTCTTTAAAATATGCATGACATGAAAGGCAATGGCTTCACCTTCGCGGTCAGGATCAGGTGCAAGGTATATTTCATCGGTATTCTGGGCAAGTTTTTTTAAATTTGCAATAACCTTGGATTTATCTTTAATATTAACATATTTTGCTTTAAATTTTTTATCTACATCAATGCCAAGGGTTTTAACGGGCAGGTCTCTTATGTGGCCTGCACTGGCAGCAACATTATATTTATTGCCCACATATTTTTTTAAAGTTTTTATTTTAGTTGGAGATTCAACGATGATAAGTGGTTTACTCAATGGTATTATTCCTCCGGGATAGAATAGTAATCACCCTGTTGGCGGATCACACGGCCTTCAAGTTCAAGATCAAGCAGTTGTGATGTGACTTTTGAAGACTTGATTTTGCTTTTTTCAATAAGTACATCAATATGGACAGGGTAGGGCTCTAAAAATTTAATAATATTATATTTATTTAATTTACTATTATCACTATTTGATTTTTGTAAAGATGAATTGTTATCATAGTTTTTAACATGAATAAATTGATGAAGTTCATCAATAATGTCCATCTCATTTTCCACAAGTTTTGCACCCTGTTTAAGCAAAAAATGTGTACCCTGGCTTTTTTTTGATTTAATGCTTCCAGGTACTGCAAAGACTTCTCTGTTATACTCATTTGCAAGACGGGCAGTTATAAGAGAGCCGCTTCTCTGGGCAGCCTCCACAATTATACTTCCACATGACAACCCTGCAATAATTCTGTTGCGTATGGGAAAATTTTGAGGTAAAGGGTCTGTATTAACCTTAAATTCTGAAAAGATAGTTCCTTGAGCTGCTATATCATTAAAAAGATATTTATTCTCTCTTGGATATATTTTATTCAAGCCTGAACCCATAACAGCAATTGTTTTTCCATTGGCCTTTAAAGCACCTTTGTGAGCCATGGCATCGATTCCCCTTGCAAGTCCGCTGACAATCTGAAAACCTTTTTTTGAAAGATTATATGAGAGGTTGTTTGAAGTACTTAAACCATAGGAAGTTGCATTTCTTGAACCAACAACTGAGATATCAGGAGAGCTGTTATCAAGTTGGCCAAGGTATGTCAAAAAGGGAGGGGGATCAGGAATCTCTTTTAACAATAGAGGATACAAAGGATCAATAATTGTTACAATTTGAATGTTTTTATTTAAAACAAGTTCCAACTCTTTTTTTGCAGCATCGTGAAAATTTTTATGGTTTACAATGCCATCTATGACTTTTTTAGATATTCTATTAATAGATTTCAGTTCGTTTCTGGAGGCTTTTAATATATTTTCAGGGGTTTTGAACTGAAGGATTAGTTTTTTACACACACTGTTTCCAAGGAGAGGTATCTCTCTTAGGATAAACCAGGGTAAATATTTTGCAAAAGAGTTATTCAAAACTTTTTAATTTTTCCTGTGCTTTTTCAGCCGCCGGTGAAAATGGGTACGTCCTTAATACTTTTTTTAAATAGTGGTGTGCCCTGTTGGGATCATTTAAAGATAAATATGCATAACCTGTCTTTAGAATTGCTCCAGGGACTTTTCCTGATTTTGGATATTGTGAGACAAGGTTTTTAAATATGGCAATTGCTTTTTTATATTTACTTAGGGAATAATAACACTCGCCAAGCCAGTAGGCAGCATTGCCTGCAAGATCATGATCAGGAAATTTTTTTATAAAACCACTAAAAAGTTCCCCTGCAACCAGATAATTTTCTTCAATTAAAAGGTTTCTTGCCTTTTTATATAATTCAGAAGGTTGTATATTCTTTATCTGATTTTTTGTCAGGTAGGTAATTTTTTTTTCCATCTCTTTGATTTGATCTTGAAGTTTGTTGATGAGTGCATCTTTATCTTTAATTTGCAGCTTAATCTCGGTCTGATCATTTTTAACATCGGCAAGTTCTGATTTTAAAGACGTTATCTGCAATTGATCAGAATCACTTTCCCGATTGTTTTCTTTGCTCATTTCAGGATTTAACGAACCACAGGAGGAAAAAAACAGGGTCGCAAGAACCACCATAATGCAACTGCGTGTAACCTTCATGTTAAATAAATAATGCCTGGTTGCAAGTTTGTGTCTGGATGTAACCTTGCCAATATACAAGGCGCAGATATTTTTGCAACCTAAGTGTACTGTAGTACATGAGGATTGCAAAAGTATGTAGCAACGAAGTAGACGGGTGAGTGTACGTCCAAACATCAATTATCCTTTGTTGGCAGCAAGTACAATGGGCGTTGCCACAAATATGGAAGAGTATGTACCCACGAGAACTCCAATGATCATGGCAAAGGCAAAATTATGGATAATCTCACCACCAAGAAAATAGAGTGCAAAAAGAACAATCAGAGTGGTAACAGAGGTTAAAATTGTTCTTGAAAGGGTTTCATTTATACTTTTATTAAATAAAGAGGGAAAAGATTCCTTTGATTGTGAGCCCTTTATGTTTTCTCTTATTCTGTCAAAAACAATAATAGTGTCATTTAATGAATATCCTATAATGGTCAAGAGAGCTGCAATGATTGGCAGCGAAAAATCCAGATCAAGAATTGAAAAAATACCAACAGTTATTAATATATCATGGAGAAGTGCAACAATTGCACCCATGGCATATTTGAGCCGTAAAAACCAGAATAATCCAAGTGTTATAACAAGAGCTGCGGTAATTAACACAGCCATGCTTACATTAAATACTGATAGAAAATAGACAACTGTCATTAAAGATCCTGCAGTTACTCCTGACAGCATCCATTTTAATTCAAATCGGCCTGAAATATATATGGTGATAAAAAGAAGAGAATAAAATATGGCCAAAAGCGCTTTTCCCCTGAGATCTTTACCAACCTGGGGGCCTACCATCTCAACCCTTCTGATTTCAGGTGCAATTCCCGTTGATGTCTTAATTGCATCGGATACTGATTGAGATAATCCATGACTGCTCATTTGAGACATGCTTGTTCTAATTAAAAATTCATGGTCCTGCTCATGGCCAAAATCTTGTACTGAAGCATCATTAAATCCTATTGCAGCAAGTCCAGTTCGTATTTTTCCAACCGGGACTTCCTGGGTAAATTTAATCTGGATCAGTGTACCGCCAACAAAATCAATACCATAGTTAGGCCCTTTATGAATCAAAAGAGAGCCAGTGCTAATCAGAATAAGAATAGTTGATAAAATAAAACCAATTTTATGTTTACCAATAAAGTCTATATTAATATCAGATTTGATAATCTGCATTGCTTTATTTCCTTTATATACTCAAGGTTGTAGATTGTTTGTTTTTAAGAATAAAGTCAAAAATATTTTTTGACAAAATCAGAGCAGTAAAAAGGCTTGCCACAATACCAAGACACAGTGTTACTGCAAAACCTTTTATGGGGCCTGTCCCAAATTGAAAAAGGACTAAAGCTGCAATCAAGGTGGTAACATTGGCATCTAAAATTGTTAGAGTTGCTCTGTCAAAACCTGCATGGACAGATGCAAGAGCAGTTTTACCGGTTCTAAGTTCTTCTCTGATTCTTTCAAAAATAATAACATTGGCATCTACTGCCATGCCAATTGTAAGAATAATACCTGCAATTCCCGGCAAAGTCAGTGTTGCCTGAAAAGCTGCAAGGCCACCACCGATTAGCACAATATTAATAATAAGTGCAACATCAGCGATAAGACCCGCACCTTTATAATATACAGCCATGAACAAGATGACCAGAAGCCCGCCAATGAGCATTGACATAATACCCATGCGTATGGAATCTGCACCAAGTGTTGGACCAACTGTTCTCTCTTCAATGATTTCAACCGGTGCAGGAAGAGATCCTGCTCTTAGGGCAATGGCAAGATCCTTTGCTTCATGTAAAGTAAAACTGCCTGTAATAACAGCTTTGCCTCCGGCTATTCTGTCTTGAATGGTGGGAGCTGAATAGACTGATTTATCAAGTACAATGGCAAGACGTTTGTGTATATTTGCCCCTGTGATACGGTCAAATATTCTTGCGCCTTTTCTGTTAAATTCAATGCCAATCTGGGGTTGCTGAAACTGGTCGAATTCAACCCTTGCATTGGTTAAAAGACTGCCGTCAAGCAGCACTCTTTTTTTGATTAAAAAAGGAATTTTTACAGGAGTGCTGGAACCCTGATTATATCTGTTTTGGTATAAAATTTCATCTCCCACAGGAGGGGTTCCATTAATGGCTGCATCAACATCTGCATCCTCATCAACAATCTGAAATGTCAACTGGGCAGTTTTTCCAATAAGAGCTTTGGCTCTTTCGGGGTCTTGAACTCCAGGAAGCTGGATCAGTATCCGGTTGTCACCTTGTATCCTGATATCAGGTTCACTTACACCAAATTCATCAATTCTGTTACGGATTGTTTCAAGAGCCTGTTGAGTTGCCATCTTTTTAATAGTTTCAGTCTCTTGCTCTGATAGAGCTAATTTGTAAGAGATAATATTGTTATCAGTCATAGGCTTTTTAATGATAAGATTTTCAAAATTTTTAGAAAGAATCTTTTCAAATCCTGATTTATTATCCCCGGCTTTGAATTTTGCAATTATGGAGTTATCTTTTAAACGGGAAATACCAAGATGCTTTATCTCTTGTTCCCTTAACTCTTTTTTTATCTCCTGTATGGTTCTTTCAACCTCTGCTTCAACTGCTTTTACATTCTGAACTTCAAGCACAAGGTGCATTCCGCCTTGGAGGTCAAGCCCAAGATTAATTTTTTTATGGGGCCAGCAATCAAAGTATGTCGGCATCAGCCAGACAATGGCTGCTACAATAATGCCTGTAATAAACAGGGTTTTAAAACTAAATGGTTTCAATTTTTTCAATCACTCCTGAATGGATTTTAATTTACTTATTTTGAATTTGTATTTATCTCGGAGGCAATGGCTGCAACATTACCCCGTGTGATTTTTATTTTTACCTTTTCTGCAATCTCAAGCCCTATGCTTGTTTCATCTAAGCTTATAATAGTTCCATAGATGCCGCCGGATGTAATGATTCTAACTCCTTTTTTTAAGTTGGATATCATCTCTCTGTGCTCTTTGGCTTTTTTCTGCTGGGGTCTTATCAAAAGAAAATAAAAAATTACAAATAGAATAATAATGGGTAAAAAACCTGCTATTCCGCCAGCCTGTCCGCCTTGTCCTCCGGCCTGTCCCATTGCAAATGCTTCACTAATCAAAATAAATCCTCCTGTCTATTGTTTTTTTGCAGGAATCCAGATGGTTTTTCCATCAAACTGGATTCTGTCAATATTATCATAGTTAACTTCATATAGAAGTGAAAAAACTTCATCCATATTGTAAACAACAATCTTGCTTAAAGGCTCAAGAAGATCAATACTCAAAGCTACTTTTTTTTCAACAAGATTGTATATAATTACCATGGTTTCGGAAAATTTTAAAATTTTCCCAACCCCTGAACTCATTCCATGATCAACAGGTTCATCAGCTTTGGATGAAACATTGATCCCTTTATGCTCATAAAATTCTTTTAAGATATTAAAATGAATATTCCATATATTATCTCCAGGCTGTACCACATAAATTCCATACTCTTTAATTTTCTGGGGTAAAACAGCTCCAGAGGCTTCAATTTTTTCTTCAAAAACACTGCCTTCTTTGATAAATGCTTTTTCCAGAATATCTCTCATGGAAATTTTATTACCGCCAATTGTAAAACTTTCATTGGATTTAACAATCATATCAAGGCTTTGTTTAATACCAAGGTCTTCTTTGCGTGAGCCCATGAGCTCTTTTAGAGTTGTATCTTTGTTGAGATTTTTATAATTAATATCCGGCATTACAATAATCTTTTTTTTGACAACCCCTTTTTCATTTAAGCTTATATCTTTTATATTTGTGGTCTGATTTTGGGCAATATTTGTATTACCTGCTGTATTTGGTAATTTATTCTGTATAGGTCTATTGTAATAGACAACAGCAAAGAGAATAATACCCAGCAGAACCACAAGAGTTATTAATATTTTTTTGTTCTTTTCCAGACCTGTTTTCTCCTTCTAATAAAATCAATCTTGAAACTGTTTGAAATACACAATACTTGGTTTTATGTCAAGAAAACATTCACAGTTTACAATTATTGTGTATTTAAAATATCGTTGTTAAGTATTGATAAATATGTTGTTTTCTCCTGAAATCATATTGGAATCACCCTCAATGGTAATGAATATATCTCTTTTTGATTCAATCTCTATCAGCTCTTCTCTTTTTTTATTTAGCAGATAAATGCTTACTTCTTTGGGTACCACAGCTTTTATCTCTTTTATTTCAGGCTTCAATGATTTGAGGTTTAACTGTCTGAGGATGGCAAGTCCCTGGGTTTCCACTGAAGGAATCTGGCCGCGACCTCTGCAATACTTGCAGGCTTCATAGCTTCCAAAGGTTATTGCATGTTTTATACGCTGACGGGACATCTCCATTAATCCAAATTTTGTTATTCCGCCTACCTTTGTTTTGGCTTTGTCAGATTTCAGGTGTTTTTTCAGAGCTTTTGTAACTTCAGCTTTATGTTTTCTTTCTCGCATATCTATGAAATCAATAACAATTAAACCACCCATATCACGAAGTCTCAACTGGCGGGCAACCTCTTCACACGCCTCAAGATTAGTGTGAAATGCAGTCTCTTCAATATTTTTCTTTTTAGTGGATTTTCCCGAATTTACATCAATGGAGACAAGGGCTTCTGTCTGTTCGACAACAAGGAATCCACCGGATTTAAGTGCAGCCTCTTTTTTATAGATTGAAGCGATCTGCTCTTCAAGTTGATATTTTGTAAATATTGGTTTTTCACCCTTAAAAAGCTTGACAATCTTTTTTTGTTTTGGGGCTATGACCATGATAAAATCTTTTACCTCTTTAAAAACTTCAGCACTGTCAATGAGAATTTCACTGATATCCGATGTGAAATAATCTCTTAATGACCGTACCGCAAGGGTCTGCTCCTGATAAAGCAGAGAAGGTGCCTTGTTTTTAACGGCATTTTTATCAATGTCTTTCCATACAAGCATTAAATATTTTAAATCTGCATTAAACATTGCTTTGGTTGATTTTTTGCCTGCTGTTCTCACAATCATGCCAAATCCATCGGCTATTTTCATACTTTTTACTATGGTAACAAGGCGTTTTCTCTCCTCTTCATTATTGATTTTTCTGGAGACACCCCTTGTGGAATTTCCCGGCATTAATACTGAAAGTCGTCCAGGCAGAGAAATATATGTTGTCAGCATAGCTCCCTTTGTACTGATGGGGTCCTTTGTTACCTGAACAATAAGCTCCTGCCCTTTTTTTATTAAATTAAACAGTGCTTTGTTGCTGGATTTTACATCCTGGAAATAGTCTTTGTGGATCTCATTTTTTTGTAAAAAACCATTTTTTGGGGCTCCATAATCTACAAATACAGCCTGAAGACTTGGTTCTACCCGTGTTACAATACCTTTATAGATATTGCCCTGGGTAACTCTTCTTGCTGTTGTTTCAATATGAAACTCTTCAAGTTTATTGTCTTTGATTGTTGCAATTCTGCTTTCATCGGGGTCAAGGGCATTAATTAAGATTTTTTTTGTCATTTTAGTAAATTTCTTTTTGTTTTAATATATCATAATAGGTGAGGATACGGTCAACGTACTGGACAGGTTCCCAACCTCTTGCATAACCATGTTTGGTCTTTTTATAGTATTTGGATTTTGATAGTAAAGGCAAAACACTCCTTAAATCCTGCCATTTAACTTCATTTAATCCAATTTCACTGGCAATTTTTATAGCATCGCTTACATGACCATAACCTATATTATAACTGGCAAGGCCAAATAAGAGTCTTTCGTGCTCATCTTCAATATAGTTAAATTTTTTAACCATTTTATCAAGGTATTTTATGCCAGCTTTAATACTTTGTGAAGGTTTAAGACGATTTTTAATTCCCATTTCTTTGGCAGTAACATTTGTAACCTGCATTAAGCCTCTGACATTGGTAACACTTTTTGCCTTTGGGTTAAAATGGGATTCCTGGTAAACAACGGCTGCAACAAGTTTCCAGTCAAAGCCGTATTGTATTGATTCATCAATAATCATTTTTTTATACTTGGGCAGTCTTGTTTTAATCCTTTGGTGGAATCTTTTAAGATCAAAGGGGTCTGTATCTTCAATATTTGCAAAATATTTATCAGATATCTGTTTTAACAATCCTGTTTCATTGGCATATAAAAAAAATTTATTAATCTGTTCTAACATTTGTGAATCATTTTTATTAACTGCCCAGGCAAGGGCTTCTTCTCTCTGGATTGGGATACCTATTTTAATATCAGGATAATATCTCTGGTTTAAATAGGCAATATTGTTGTCAGCAATTGTAAATTTAATTTCTCTATCGTTAACCATACGGATCAACTCTTCTGTGGCAACATTGTCATGGAGTACATAGCTAAGATCAACGCCTGAATCCTTGATTGATTCAAGGCGTGAATGATATGATGTTCCCCTGCGGACATGTATTGTTCTAAACGTTAAATCTTCAATATTTTTAGGGCCGAAGACAAGTTTGTGATGGACAATGTGCTGTCTGATTGACATGTAGGGGATTGAAAAATTAACTTTTTCAATCCTCTCCTTTGTTATTGCAAGTCCGGCAGCTATAAAATCACCTTTCCCCTGTTCAAGATATGTGAATATATTATTCCAGCCTGGAGTAACAATATCAAGTTCAACATCTATAAACTTGGCAAACTGTTCAGCAAGGTCATATTCAAATCCAAAGGGTTTATTCTTATAGTAATATAAAGTATTCAAGGAGTTATTAGTAATAAGTCTTAATACTCCTATTTTTTTGACTCTTTGAAAACTGTTAAGATCAGATCCAAGTTTTTTATTGTGTATCAATAGAGAAAAATAGATAAAAAGGCACATCAGGCCAGTAATGTTTATTAAAATAAAATTATTAAAATAAAATTTTTTCATCCTATTTAGATGGAATAACTTTTGGTTCCATAATAATTTCAACTCTATTTACATTTTGATATCCACGGGGAAGCTTTTTCCCTCTACGCCCTCTCATTGAAGTATAATCCTTTTGGTTTCCAGGAGTTAACTTTAAAAAATGTTTTCCTGAATGTATAACAAGAATAGAATTTAATGGCAATATTTTAAGGAACTTGAGCTTTTCAGGGCTCTTTGATTGTAATGCCTTTTTAGGGATGGAGATAATTTTATTGCCTTTGCCTTTTTGTAAACTTGGCAGTTGATTCAGGGTAAATATCAATAATCTGCCAGAAGAGGTAACAGCTGCAATATGATCTTGTTCAAGATCAAAGATTTTTTGCGGGTGTAAAAGCTGATTCCCCTGTTTTAAGGTTACAATGGCTTTACCGTTTTTATAATTTGTTAATAAATCACTGAATTTAATAATAAATCCATATCCGCTGTCAGATCCCATAAGAAAATGATTACTGTTTTCACCTGACAACATGAATTGTATATGGGCCTCAAAGGCAATTGAGAGGTGACCTGTTAATGGCTCTCCATTTCCCCTTGCAGAAGGCAGCGCATGGGAATACAGCATATAGCTTCTGCCTGTATTATCAAAAAATATAATGGGTTTATCACTTTTTGTCCTTAAATAGCCTGAGAGAGAATCACCTGATTTGAATTTAACATTTTCAGGATCAATTTCATGTCCCTTGGCTGATCGAATCCAGCCGTTTTTTGATAATATAATGGTGACAGGCTCTATATCCATCACATCGGTGATGGAAAATTTTTCTGCCTCTTTTCTCTTTTTGATGGGAGAGCGTCTTTTATCTCCATATTGTTTTGCATCTGATTGTATTTCATCTTTCATATACTTTTTAAAGGTTTTTTCATTGCCAAGGATTTTTTCAAGGTTTTTTCTTTGTGACTCAAGATCTTTTAACTCTGCCTTGATTTTAATCTCTTCAAGTTTTGCAAGCTGTCTGAGCCTGATTTCAAGAATAGCTGTTGCCTGAATCTCAGTAAGGCAAAAAGCTTTAATGAGCTTTTTTTTAGGTTTATCAGAGCTTCTGATAATTTTAATTACTTCATCAATATTTAAAAAGGCAATGAGTAAACCTTCTAAAATATGCAGGCGGCTTGAAATTTTGTCTAATCTGAAGTTTAGTTTTCTACGTATGGTGTCTGCTCTGAACTCAAGCCATTCTGTTAAAAATTCAAGCAGGTTTTTCACCTTGGGTTTGCCATTGATTCCAATTACATTCATATTTAAAGAGTATGAGCGCTCAAGATCTGTTGTTGCAAACAGATGATCAGTAAGAGCTGTTAAATCAACCCTGTTTGATCTGGGAGTCACAACGAGGCGGGTTGGATCTTCATGATCTGATTCATCTCTGATATCAATTACCATGGGCAGTTTTTTTGCATCCATCTGGCTTACAATCTGTTCATAAATTTTTTCAGTGGAAGCATGGTGGGGCAGGGCAGTATAGATGATTTCATTGTCTTCAATATGGAATTTCGCCCGCATTTTGATTCTGCCCCTGCCTTTTTTATAGATCTCTTTTATTTCCAAGGCAGGAGTGATAATTTCAGCATTAGTGGGAAAATCTGGTCCTTTAATAAATTTACAAATTTTATTTATGTCGGCATCATCATTATCAATCAGATGGATCAAAGCCTTTGCAACCTCACGAAGATTGTGGGGCAGAATACTTGTGGCCATGCCAACTGCAATACCTGTGGAACCGTTGAGTAAAACATTTGGCAGTCGTGCAGGAAGGATTACAGGTTCATCAAGAGTCCCATCAAAATTTGGAACCCAGT
>JAOZRI010000316.1 GCA_029940235.1 Desulfobacula sp.
GAATCTTTTTTGCCGGCATTCTTGTGGGCGGAGATGCCATACAAATTTCCCTTGGATTGCCTGCTGCAACGGTTCAAATTGTTAATGGAACACTATTAATATTTTTAATTATGGGCGATTATTTTTTAAAAAACAAAATAGAGTTGCGATTTTAAAAATCAGGAGGTTGTCATGGGAGACAATAATGCAATATTCTTAGAAATTCTTGAATGGTTTGACAAAACAGGTCAGGAAATTGTTCAACGTATCCCTGCCAATGGATCCGGGGAGATAAAATTTGGTGCCCAGATGATTGTAAGAGAAAACCAGGCTGGCGTTTTCTTTTATAATGGAAAAGCCATGCATGTTTTCAATGCAGGTCGTCATACTTTAAAAACTGCCAATATTCCAATTTTAAACAAAATTTTATCCATGCCCTGGGGCATGACAAGCCCTTTACGCGCTGAAGCCTATTTTATCAATATGAAAGTATTTCCTGATTTAAAATGGGGAACACGTGATCCTGTGGCATTCAAGGACAATGAACTGGGACTTATCCGCCTTCGGGCTTTTGGTATGTTCAATATTCGGGTCATCCAGCCTCTGTTGTTTATCAACTCTCTTATCGGAACAATGGCAAATTTTACCACGACTGATATTGAGCAGTATCTTGGAAGAGTGATTGTCTCCAGACTCAATGACTATATGGGAGAGAATCTGGATACTATTTTAAATCTTCCAGGCAGATATGAGACATGGGCAGAAGGCCTGCAAAAAGGTCTGGTTGATGAATTCAGCAAATTTGGCCTGGGGCTTACAGATCTTTTTATCACTTCCATCACCCCGCCCCAGGATGTACAAAAACTCATGGATGACCGCAGCGCTCTCGGGCTTTTCCAGGATATGAATAAGCTGATGCAGTTAAAAGCTGCAACTGCCATGGAAAAAGCAAGTGAAAACCCTGGAACTGCCGGACAGGGAATGGGTATGGGGCTTGGATTTATGGTACCATCCATGATCTCAAAAATGACCGAAACGAAAATCTCAGAATCCACTTCAAGTTCAGATTCAGGTTCCCGGGCAGCTGAAGAAATCAAACAAAAATGCCCGGACTGTAACCAGATGATTCCCCATGATGCAGGTTTCTGTCCTTTTTGCGGACATCAGATTATGGTGTTTGCACAATGCAGCAACTGCGGCAAAAACCTTTCTGCCAATGCCAGATTTTGCCCAAGATGCGGTACAAAATCTGACAAAAAAAAATCTGATATATTCTGTCCAAAATGCGGGAATAAAAATTTAATGAACTCAAATTTCTGCAACGGGTGTGGTGAGCACTTATAATTTTCAAATAGATATGCAGTGCCCGCAATGCGGAGCACCTGTGGTATTAAACGAGACAGAATACATCATTGAATGTAATTTCTGTAGAACCCGCAATATTATTCATACCCATCCATATCCATGTTTTTATATGGAACCGAGGCAGGAAAAATATGCAAATCTTAAAATTGCATATGTGCCCTATTGGAGATTTAAGGGCCTTGAATTCACTCTTGGAAATAAACCTCCAGGTTTTAAAGTTATTGATATTTCCTGTCTTGCGGTCAATAAAACATCAATGCCCCCTACTCTTGGACTTCGTTCCCAGACACAAAGACTGAAATTTCTCCATAAAGATATTCAAGGATCATTTCTGCCGCCTGCAATTTCCAGAAAAGAGATCCTTCACAAAATTGGCGAAAGTGGTGATATTAAAGTGCATATCGGCGAAATTTTAAGCCTGATTTTCATGCCTTTTTTTCAAGACAAAGAAAAAATATATGATGGATTAACAGGAAACCTGATTCCAATGCAGTCAACAGATCCGAATTCAAATTTGACAGCCAATAAGAAATCTCCAAACTATAATCTGAAATTCACACCGAGTATCTGCCCGAACTGCGGATGGGATCTTAAAGGGGAAACAGATTCTCTTGTTCTGCATTGCAGCAATTGCATAAGTTTCTGGCTGATCCGCAATAAAAAACTGAATCGTATCAAGGCGATGTTCTCTAAAGCCAAATCTGATATTCCCATGCAAATGCCTTTCTGGCAATTGCAAATTGAATTTTCCAATTTAAAGTGCTCCACCCGCGCCCACCTGATACAAATTGCAAATATTCCCAAAATCATCAAAAAAGAGGATACTCAACAGGTATTATATTTTTATATCCCTGCATTCAAGCTCAATCCAAAACTGTTTTTAAGAATAGGAAAACAGATAACTCTCTCCATGATTAAACCATCCACAACCCAGAATATCCCACATGGCAATTTTCACCCGGTTGATCTTCCCCTTGATGAGGGAGTCCAGGCTGTTGCTCCTGTTTTAATGAATTTATGCACCAATAAGAATGATACCTGGAAAATTCTAAAAAGAGAAAGACTTAAATTAAAATCCTATTGCCTTGTATATATGCCTTTTCATGCATCTGGCAGCGAGTATATACAGGACACTCTCGGCTTTAGTATCCAAAAAAACTCCCTTAAATTTGGCAGGCAATTATAAAATTGCACTATATTAGTTTTTCACAGCCTTATAATCATCTTCATTATCTTCATTATTGACAAAAAATACCTTCTTCATCTATATTTATACTTTAAATGATGATCTAAAAAATATATTTAGGATATAACAGATGGAAGATATAATAATTTCAACACTTCAAAGAACAATGGTTGCAGGCACGCCTCTGCTTCTTGCCACAACAGGTGAGATAATTTGTGAGAGATCAGGAATTCTTAATCTCGGTGTTGAAGGTGTTATGGCAATAGGTGCTGTGACAGCATTTATTGTCACCATGACAACAGGTTCTCCCTGGCTTGGTGTTGGAGTTGCAATTGCTGCGGGAATGACAATTTCAATTATCCATGCCTTTGCATCAATTACACTGCAGGCCAATCAGGTTGTATCTGGTCTTGCCTTAACCATGCTTGGCCTTGGACTTTCAGGCATGATAGGCAAACCCTATGTTGGAAAACCTCTTTCAATTAAAATGGAGGACTGGAACATTCCATGGTTCTCGGATATTCCATGGCTGGGAAAAATTCTGTTTTCCCAGAGTCCTTTTTTCTATCTTGCCATACTTCTTGCGCTGATATCCTGGTTTTTCCTTGAAAGAACACGTCTCGGCATAGAAATCAGATCAACAGGAGAAAACCCAAAAGCCACAGAGACTCAAGGAGTTAATGTGTCAAAGCTGAGATATTTAAGTGTTATAATTGGAGGCGGGTTTTCAGGGCTTGCAGGAGCCCATCTTTCCATTTCATACTC
>JAOZRI010000042.1:0-1088 GCA_029940235.1 Desulfobacula sp.
GGCCATGTTTTTCATAGAATCTCCCGATCACCTCTATTGCTGCTATATATTTATCCTTCAAAGGAGAATGGATTTAGGAACTGACGTTCCCATAGCAGTTTTTTATCTATGTCTTTAAGCTGAGCCTCTTCACATACGTCATTCCAATATTTATGAATAACACCTTCTATATGTTCACAAATTCCCAATGCATCCTTCTGGGAAAGCAGGAAGTGATGAGCCACCTCAAGGCAAAATTTGAGTTGGCTAAGATTGCTATCCCCTGAGATTTTCATAGCTTGGGATGCTTCATTTCCTGTCCGACCTTGTGGGCAGATATCATACGCAGGAGTAAGTGTAAGTTCTTTGCCATTCCAGAAAGCAGCATGGTTTCTAGCATGATCGTCTGTGTTCCCACACAGTATATTAAATACAAGGCGGCCAAACATTTCCCTGAGAGTAGCTTTAGGATCAAAAAAACGATGACGAATGATTTCTGCAAGGTCTTCATAACTTGCGTAGCGTGCTGTCATGTCATTGAGGCCGAACATAGTCAGAGCTGAAATCATTGATTTGCGTGCCCACCCATTTTCAGATTTGATACGATCAAAACGCTCAATCAGTAGAACATCTTTGCCAGCGGCTTTAACCAATTTAACAGGGGCTGCATCAAGCCCTGCAAGTGCTGCCAATCTCATAGCAATAAATTCTGCTTTTACGACGCTGTAAACATCTGTACTGGATGAAAATTTAGCAATATATTTAGTTCCATGATCTTCAATTAAGGCTTTTGGCCGCGCTCCACCAATTGCACTGCCATGAAATAGTGCTTGATCCAGCTCAGACGTTAATGGGATGCCTTGCTCAACCCTTTGCGCAGATTCTAGCAATTCTTCTAAGCGCGCATTATTAGGTGACCTGGGGATATATTCAGTTGGTGAAAGCTGAAAATCAAGAGCACCAATTCGATCAGATCCAGATTCCAAAAGATAGGTAAGTTCACTCAAGTCGGCTGTATCCGTATCTTTTCCTTTTCGCCCCAGCTTTCTATTGATAATTACACGTCGCCCCCATGCATCAGGAGCTGCATCCCGTATGCAATTGGGCAT
>JAOZRI010000042.1:1188-12396 GCA_029940235.1 Desulfobacula sp.
ATTTTTCTTAGAAGTCATCATCTACCGCCTTTGTTTTAGGTTTGATACGGCGTGGCATGAGAGCTATTTTATGGTTTGTATTCTCTATGCTTATCGAAAGAGGGAGCCTGTCTTGTTCAAACAAGTTAAGACCCACTAAAGCCGCGGCCTCAAAGGCCAGCCCAATGGCACAGGTCATTTCACCACGTTCTATCTTTTGTAGTGTTGCTCTTGATATGCCAGCCCTGTCAGCCAAATTTTGCTCAGACCGCTTTCTTTGTTTACGAGCAAGTTTGATTTGCTTTCCGAGTAATAGAGCAGCTTCTTGAGCGTATTTCGAATATGTTCTTTGTTTTGTCATCAGCACCACCAAGAAAAAATGATTGCCTGAATAGCCATTAACTATTGTAATAGTCATCATGGTAGCATTCTTTTTGGAGAAGATCAAGCTTTGACTATTTTAATAGTCGTTAGGTATATTAATGACTATTAAAATAGTCGTTTTGTTGAATGTTATTCTTTCTTTCAATGCACGTATTTGCAAGTTTTTCATTTGTGAAGTTATTAAAAAATATAAGATTGAAATACGATTAATTTATTCAGCAGAAGAGATCGAGAGATTGGGCAAATCCGCCGCTAATCTTTTTAATTCTGCTCGTTCATTTTTGCTCAATCCTATGGAAAAAGGTTGAGGATATGATGTTTTTGTGGTAGAAGGTTTTTCATTACGTAACAGCCTGTCGAGAAGGGCAGAAACCAAAGCATGAAAGAATCAAAATGGTTAGCTGTTCTTTCATATAAATAGAAAAAAAGTTTTGATAAAATTTCATGAGCTATCCTCTTGTAAGCGTTATCTTACCCACATATAATCGTGCCTGGACATTGAAAACAGCCATTGATTCAGTCCTTTCTCAAGTATATCCTAATATTGAGCTCATTGTCATTGATGATGGATCTCAAGATAACACTCAAGAATTACTTAAAGAGTACAATAATAAAATTACAATTTTATTCCAGGAGAATGCAGGAGTAAGTTCTGCAAGAAATTTTGGAATAAAAAAAAGCAGAGGTGAGTTTATAGCTCTTCTTGATTCTGACGATGCCTGGGACAAAAGAAAAATATCCTGTCAAATAGAGTTTTTTAAGGCAAATCCCAAAGCTTTGATTTGTCAGACCGAGGAGATCTGGATAAGGAATCATAAAAGAGTAAATCCAAAAATTAAACATAAAAAACCCTCTGGAATGATATTTGAACCATCATTACATCTCTGCCTTGTAAGTCCTTCTGCAGTTATGATGAAAAAAGAGATATTTGAGCTTAAGGGGTATTTTAATGAAGATTTTACAGTGTGTGAAGATTATGATTTGTGGCTGCGAATCAGTGCAAGTATCCCTGTTTATTTAATTGATAAGCCCTATACAATTAAAAATGGCGGGCATAAGGACCAGCTTTCAAGTTTGCATTCCCAGGATAAATTTCGAATTCATTCATTAAAAGATCTTCTTGCTTCCAATACTTTGACACAGGATCAGGTTTTAAAGACAAAAAAAGTTCTAAAGAAAAAATGCATAATTTATGGGAATGGCTGCATGAAACGCTTACGAAAAGAAGAGGGTGAATACTATTTAAACCTTGTTTTGGAACTATGACAGACTGCTGCATAATGATCTATTTAGCGAGAGCTTATCAAGAGTGGTTTTAAGGATCTGAAACTGTCATTTCATAAAATTTGACTCCATCCTGATCCACCGTAAGTTCCTGGATTTTACAGCAAGAGGCATTCTCTTTTAAAATCAGGGTGGAGTTAGGTCCTTTTATCATTGTATCCTGGGCAATGGTTTGGGCAATAGTAATCACTGGTTTTGGCCTCTCTTTTTTAGAAAACTCTGTTAAGGCTTTTTTTTCCAGCATAAAAGATTTATTTTTCTCTTCTGCCAAACTGAATTGCTCTTTTAAACGGTCAATATCCTCTGCAATTTTGTCCTGGCCTTCAAATATTTTGTTTAATTCAAGTTCAGCTTGTTTTGCCTGTTTTTCAAGTTTTTTTATTTCCATTGCATTGTGGGCCATACCAGAATTTTTTAACTCTTTTATATCCAGCTGGGCTCGATCCTGGATATGGGCTTTTTTAGATACCTGTTTATAGAGTTCCTGATCCTCATCTTCAAGTGTTTTAATCTCATCTTTTAATAAGTCAGCTCTGCTTACAGATGTTGTTAAGGATTCCTGAATCTTTTCTGTAAGCATATCTATATGTTTATCCACCCCTATATTGAGCCTGGCAGGTTTTGCAGACAAAGTGCCGATTTTACCAGCCTCAATTCCCATTTTTGCTGCTATTTTTGAGGCTATTATACGTCCTGACCGGTTTTGGCAGCTTCCGCTTAATATAATATCAGAATCTATAATCTCCTTTGATATCTCAAGATTGCCAAAAGAGACGATTTTTGAATGGTTGATAAATTTTGCATAAATGTTGCCCTGGGTGGAAATTTTTGAGTCTGTAATTCCTGCAGAGATATTTAAATCTCCGGACAACTCTATAAAGGCACCTTCTATCTCCTTGGCAGTAAGATTTACCCCTTTTATGGTAAACCCCTCTTTAACCATGCCCTTAACAACAATATTACCTTTAAAATCAATATTACCGGTTTCAAAATCAACATCCCCGGGTATGGAAAGTTCCGGATTTACGGTAATAGTACCCATGGCATCAAGGTTTGGCTGTCCGTCAAGGGCAGCATGAATTGTCAGCTCATCTTCTGAAATTTGTGTTCCAGGGCCTGCTGTAAAAATCGGATCAATAAATTCATCAACTTTAATTGGGTTTCCTGTAACATCAATTCCGGGTTTACCCTCTTTTACCGGTGTTTTAACTGCCAGTACATCGCCTTTGTTAACAAAGGGAATATCACCTCTATCTTTAAAGTCAATACTCCCATCTTCATTGATTTTGCCTGGATTTGTATATTCAGTTTTAAAATTATATTTTATTTCCCCTTGGCACCCTTGAACTGGTTCTTCACCTGTGGCAATAAGAATTTTGTCTATAAATGATGTTTCTATCCAGGATTCAATTGTGATGTTCTCAACTATACCATAGGAAATATGGTTCTCTTTGAGCAGCTCTAAAATGTCTGCGAGCGTGGCTTGTGGAGCATCACTTGTAAAAGTGTTATTTTTTTTAAGATATGCTTTTACCTGGTTTTCAGAAAATGAAATTTCAAAGGGCTCATCAGAAGTTTCACCTGTGGATAAGTCAGTTGACTCACTGCTGGTTTTATCCTTAGTAAGAGTTAAAGCAGCAGTAATTATTTTTTTTATGGTTTCAGACAAACCAGAATCACTGTTTTGTGCTTTATCCTGTTCCTGATTTAAAATTGCTGAAAAATCAAGTTTTACCGCT
Source organism: Desulfobacula sp. (assembly GCA_029940235.1). GTDB lineage: Bacteria > Desulfobacterota > Desulfobacteria > Desulfobacterales > Desulfobacteraceae > Desulfobacula. The sequence goes on from JAOZRI010000042.1 coordinate 4,575, forward strand.
TTGGAATCATAACTGCTTGTAAGCTTATCAAAAAAGCCTTTGATGGTTTTGCAAGCAGCGATAAATTCATTTTGAAAAACCTCCTGTGAAGGTTGAATCTCTTTTTGTTCCATCATGTTTTCAAGAGAGACCTCTCCATTTGACTTATTTTCAAGCTCTCTTTTTTCTGATTTTAATTTTAACACCGTTTGCTTTTTTTTCTTAATGATTTGTGAATATTTTTCATCCTTTTTTTTAAGATTTTGTGCGTTTTGAAGCATCTGTCTGTTTTTGTGCAGAATGTCCATTTTGAAATGTTGCTGTTTTTTTGCACGCATAAATTGCTTAAAACAGTTTTTCGCTTGAAAAATAAGATCCTGATCCTTAAATGGGGAAGTGATACAGGCATTGATGTTTGCCTTGTGAATTGCACTGATTAAAGTCTCTAATTTGTCAGCAGGAACAAGAAGCATCCTCTGGGTTAAAGGTGACACAGTTTTGACTTTGCGTAAAATATCATCGCCATCCATTTTTGGCAGTTTATAATTGCAGATAAAAAGGGCAAATGGTGATTTTTCCGCTTGACCAAGAGTCTCCAACGCATCTTTGGAAACCTGTTCACAGATGACATCCCAGCCTCCTTTAATCAAAACTGATTCAGCATGTTCCCGAATATCATCATTTTGATCAAGGATAATGGCTTTTGGTTTTTTTTTCTCAGTCACTTGATTTCACCTTTAATATCAGGCATTTCAAAACCATTTCGATAGGATATTTCATTGAATTGATTATAAAGCTCTTTGATTGTATTGCTAAAAAGAGTTGCTGTCTTTTCAGGGTCAATACCCTGGTCATTTTTTATATGGGGTTTTATTTCATCAATAATCTGTTCTGGTGTTAAATTTGAATTTTCAGGTGTTTGAACGGAAAGATCTTTAATTTCTGTGTTTAATGTTTCAATCTCATTGTCAAGTCCTTGGATTACTTTATTGTTAGCTTTTGTGACGTCCATTAACTGGCAATTGAGCTCATATAATTTTTTGCTCTGGGTTTTTGCAAGTTTTAAAAGTTCTTTATCTTCAAGAAACAGATCAAAGAGTTTGATACTGGAGATGATCGCTTTTTCAAGGCTCTCTTTAGTATGTGGTTTAACAATAAAATTCTGGATTGCCCCTTTGTTGACCGCATTAATAATAGTATCAACTTGAGAGTGGGATGTCATCAAAACCCTGATGGTATCAGGTATGATTTCTCGTGCATGCTCAAGGATTTGAGTTCCTGTCATACCTTCAAGACCCTGATCTGTAATTATGACAGAAAAAGATTTATTAGCTTTTTTGATCTCTTCCAATGCAAAATCGCCGCTAGTTACAAAAACATGATCAATTTTTTTTGTCTGACAGACATCTTCAAAGGCTTTACCAATTTTTTTGTCATCATCAACAACAAGAATTTTATGCTGGTATTTAGATTCCATATATAAACCTCTATGGGTGCTTTGCTTGACCATTCTTTCTATCGATACAACAATACACACATACAAATAACAGGTCAATTAAAATAAAACTTTCCCCGGACATTGAGTCTGGCTTTTGGCGTGCATTAAAACAAAACTTGCATGATGTAAAAACCTGTCGGCCTATACCAATGATGGTAGCTTTAATATAGCTATATTATAATCCAATATTGACAAACCTTAAAAGATATGAGACTTGAGGTATGTAATTTGGAAATTTATAATAAGTTAAACTGGGAAAGATATTTCTTTTTTTTAAAATTATTAATTTCAATGCTTGTTGTAAATGGCTTGCAAACATTAATTTATATGAAAGAATAGCTAACGGCCTTGATTCTTTCATGCTTTGCTGTGTGGTGGATAACCAGATCCACCTCATGGCGGTTAGTCAAAAGGAACACATGGTTATGACAGATGACAACTATAATCCCCAGGATCTTGATAAAACCTTGAAATCAAAATTGCTTGTTGACATGTTAACCAGAATTGTAGTCCATTATGGACTCTGGTTTACGGAAGTAAGACATCAGATGGGTATGGAAAAAGCTCTGGATGTGCTTGAAAATGCAACCCAGAAAACTGTTTCCATTGGGATGAAAAAAATTGCTGATGTATTAGACTTCCAGATTGAAGATGGCTTACCCAAACCCTTGCTGGATCTTAAAGAAGAAAAAATTGATGCTCTTATGGATGCTGTGGCAAAAAACTGGCTTGTCAATGATGGTGTGTGGTTTCAGTCTGTTGAATTTGATAATGGCATGAATGATGCCAAAAGGTGTAATGACTCGTGCTGGGCGCAGTTTTCTCCCTATGAAGCCTTTGCCATTAAAAAATTTTTAAACCTGGATGATGATTGTGGTCTTGAAGGGTTGAAAAAAGCATTGAATTTCAGGATGTACTCTTTAATAAATGTACAGTCCATTGTTGATGAGGGCAAAGAGAGTTTTGTATTTCAAATGAATGACTGCAGAGTGCAGTCTGCAAGAAAAAGAAAAAAACTTGATGATTACCCCTGCAAATCAGCCGGACTGGTTGAATATGAATATTTTGCAAGGTCCATTGATAAAAGAATTAAAACCCAGTGCATAGGGTGCCCGCCGGATGATCATCCTGATGAGTGGTTTTGTGCCTGGCGGTTTAGTATTTGAGTTTTAAATTTTGAATGGTTAATTTTAAATAAAGGCGGGAAACCCGCAAGTTATCAGTTGCAAGTTGCAACTTGTCAGTTGTCAGTTGTCAGTATGCTGAACACTGATAACTTTTTCTTGTTTTTTTGATAGAAACGAAGGAGTAAGGCACTAAAGGTCAGAAGCCTGAAAATTAAGAATTAAGAATTATATAATAGAGAGGTTATAGATTATGGGAGCAACAGCTGATAGTATTCAGGAGTTGATAGCAAAAGAGAAGTTAATTAAGGGCATGGGCGGAGAAAAAGCTCTTGCAAAGCGAAAAGAGCAGGGTAAACTCAATGCCAGAGAGAGACTTGATATCCTGTTTGATAAAGGAACGTTCAGAGAACTTGATATGTTTGTCACACATAGGTGTGTCAATTTTGGCATGGAAGATATTGAGATTCCGGCTGATGGTGTTGTAACAGGTCATGGCAAGGTGGACGGCAGGATTGTGTTTGCCTATGCCCAGGATTTTACTGCAAGGGCAGGTTCCCTTGGAGAGATGCAGGCCAAAAAAATCTGTAAAGTCATGGATATGGCTTTAAAATCAGGTGCTCCCATGATTGGAATAAATGATTCAGGCGGAGCAAGAATCCAGGAAGGCATTGATGCTCTCTCTGGATATGGTGAGATTTTCTTTAGGAATTCAGCAGCTTCCGGTGTTATCCCGCAGATTTCAGCTATTATGGGGCCCACAGCAGGTGGGGCTGTCTACTCTCCTGCCATGACAGATTATGTTTTCATGGTTAAAGAAAAAAGTTATATGTTTATCACCGGCCCCAATGTTATTAAAGCTGTAACAGGTGAAGAGATCTCCTTTGAAGAGCTTGGCGGGGCAATGACCCATAATGAAAAATCTGGTGTTGCACAATTTGCATGTGAATCTGATGAAGATGCTATAATTCAGATTAAAAAGCTTTTATCATATCTGCCTTCCAATAACATGGAAGACCCACCATTTGTAGCACCAACCGATGATCCTAACCGTATTGATGAAGCCTTGAATTCAATCGTGCCGGACAGTCCAAACAGAGCCTATGATATTAAAGGTGTTATCAAATCCATTGTGGATGACGGTACATTCTTTGAACCCCATGAATATTTTGCTAAAAATATTGTAATATGTTTTGCAAGACTGAATGGACGTCCCATTGGTATTATTGCCAATCAGCCCAATTTTCTTGCAGGATGCCTTGATATTGATGCTTCTGATAAAGCTACAAGGTTTATCAGGTTCTGTGATGCATTTAATATTCCAATGCTTACCATTGCCGATGTCCCAGGGTATCTGCCCGGAAGCAACCAGGAGTGGGGAGGTATTATCCGCCATGGCGCAAAACTTTTATGGTGCTACTCAGAAGCCACAGTGCCTAAACTACTATTGGTAACAAGAAAAGATTATGGCGGCTCCTATCTTGCCATGTGTTCAAAACATCTTGGAGCAGACATGGCTTTTGCATGGCCAACTGCCCAGATTGCTGTCATGGGAGCTGAAGGTGCTGCCAATATAATTCATGCAAGGGAAATTAAAAATTCTGATGATCCTGTTTCAAAACGGCAAGAGAAAATTAAAGAGTATAATGAAAAATTTTCCAACCCCTATTGTGCAGCAGCAAGGGGATATGTGGATGCTGTGATTGTACCTTCCCAGACAAGACCAAGGCTTATTGATGCCCTTGAAGCTCTTGCAACAAAAAGAGAGTCAAGACCAGCTAAAAAACACGGGAATATACCGGTCTAATCGTGATGGGCAAAAATTGGAATGTTGAGTTTTGAATTCTTAATTTTTAATAAAGGAGTTTTCATCAATTAAAAATTCAAAACAACCTAAAGGTCAGAAGCCTAAAAACTAAAAAATTAAGGAAATGTAATGGATAAAAAAAAACTTGCAGCAGCCATATCTGCTGTATTTACCTACATTAAAACATCAGAAGAAACAGCTGCTTTCCATGCTGCCCAGGTTCTTGAGCCTGTTGAAGCACAACTGCAACAAATTATGCAGCCAAACAATATCTGGGGTATTTCAGGACGGCAGACCCAGATGCAGAGTAATACCATGATGCAATTGAGAATGTTTAAATAGTCACTGGATATCTGCTACAGCATCCAGTGGAAGGATGTTTGCCTTACAGGCGCATCTGGGTTTTGCTTACAGGTTCTTGATTGCGGAGCGGTCAAGCCGCCAAATTGTTTGAGCGAAGAATGAGCGAGTTTTTGGCGGTCAGTGGAGTCAATCTATAGAACCTGTTGCAAGTTCCAGCACAGCGACTGTAAGGTAAACATCCTGGAACGGGTATAAATATAAAAGAGAACCGGTAAAAACAGATAATATATTCAGGAGAAGAGCAATGAGTGAACACACCCAGGTTAAAATGACAGAGATGAATTATGACAAAGATAGACCAAAGGCTGAAAATCCGCTTTTAATAGAGGATATATCCCTGCGTGACGGTCACCAGTCCCTTTTTGCAACAAGGGGTAGAACCGAAGATATGATCCCTGTTGCAGAAAAAATGGATGATATTGGTTTCTGGGCAGCAGAGGTGTGGGGCGGAGCCACTTTTGATACCATGCACAGGTTCCTTGGAGAAGACCCCTGGGAAAGACTTAGAACCCTGAAAAGGTATTTTAAGAAAACTAAATTTTCAATGCTTTTAAGAGGTCAAAACCTTGTTGGATACAGAAATTATGCCGATGATGTGGCAAAACTCTTTGTTAAAAAGACCGTTGATAACGGTATGGATATCTTTAGAACCTTTGATGCATTAAATGACTATCGCAATTTTGAAACTGTTGTTCCTGTTATAAAAGAGTGCGGTGCCCATTTTCAGGGCTGTATCTGTTATACATTGACAGAACCCAGACTTGGCGGAGAGATTTACAATCTTGATTACTATATTCAAAAAGCAAAAGACCTTGAAGATATGGGTGCTGACAGTATATGCATCAAAGATATGGCAGGACTTCTCGCACCATATGATGCATATGAGCTTGTAAAGGCATTAAAGGAAAATGTAAAACCCCTGATTCATCTTCACAGCCATTTTACTTCTGGCATGTCACCCATGACACATTTTAAAGCAATTGAAGCAGGAGTTGATATTATTGATACCTGCATGACTCCATATGCATATAGAACATCCCATGCAGCTATTGAACCTTTTGTCATGTCACTTCTTGGCACAAACAGGGATACAGGCTTTGATATTCGTGCTCTTGCCGATATTAATGAAATCCTGGAAAAAGATGTATTACCTAAATACAAACATCTTCTTGATGATAGCAAAGTTTCCGGCATTGATATTAATGTTCTGCTCCACCAGACCCCGGGCGGCATGCTGTCCAACCTTGTAAACCAGCTTAAAGAGATGGATGCTCTCGATAAAATAGATGAAGTGTATAAACAGCTTCCAAAGGTTAGAAAAGAACTTGGCCAGGTTCCTCTTGTAACTCCAACAAGCCAGATTGTTGGAACCCAGACTGTTAATAATGTACTCTTTGATACTCCTGATGAACGATATAAAATGATAACAGCCCAGGTAAAGGACCTTTGCTACGGTCTTTATGGTAAAACAAGCGTGCCAATAGATGAGGAAGTGCGAAAAAAAGCTCTCAAAGGCTATGACAGAGGAGAAGATCCCATTACCTGCAGACCTGCTGAAGTGCTTGAACCAGAACTTGAAAAAGCAAGAAAAGAGATAGGCAGCCTTGCTGTAGATGATGAAGATCTTATTGTATATGCTCTTTTCCCTGTTACCGGTAAAAAATACCTCATGCAGAAATATGGCAAAGAAGAGGTACCTGAAAGTATAAAACCCATTACCCTCGAAGATGTTGAAAAACAGGATGCAATGCTTGCAAAAGCCAGAAAAGGCGAATTAATTGAAAAATCCTGCTCAGAATCTGCACCTGAAAAGAGTGACAATACAAGGACATTCAATGTCTTTGTTGAAGGTGAATACTTTGAAGTTGGTGTTGATGAAGTAGGAGGTGCTCCTGTTATTACCTATGCAACACCGCAGGCTGCACAAGCTGTTGCCCCGGCGCCAGCGCCTGTAACTCCTGCTCCAGCAGCCCCAACCTCTGCGCCTGCCAAACCAGCAGTAAAGTCAGAACCAGCTCCAAAACCAAAAGAGGAACCAGCTTCTTCAGGTACAGGAACATCGGTCACAGCTCCCATGCCCGGCATGGTAATTAAATATGAAAAAAATGTGGGTGATTCCATAAATGAAGGTGAAACCATTGTAGTGATAGAAGCCATGAAAATGGAAAATGCACTTCCTGCACCTGCAAGTGGCGTGGTAAAAGCTGTGAATTATAAGAGCGGTGACTCTGTTGCCAAGGGTGATGTGCTGGCAGTAATTGAATAGTTAAGCCAAATACTAATAACTGAATATTGCTTTTTATAATGAATAATTAAGAGTGAAAAATGAATAATTGAGGAAGAGATTAATTATATCCTCTTCCTTAATTATTCAGTTTTTGGTCTTTAGGTTGATTTCTGCCCTTCAGGGTATTTTAACTGTTAATTTAATAAAAAGCAGCCAATGGAGAATAGCCATGACTTTTGAAACTAAAGATGAACTTCTTGAAAAATATTTAAAGATGGACAAACCCCTTTGTCCTGACTGTGATGTAAAAATGACACTGTGGGAAGTTCCCTCCATTAATTTCAGTGATGGCCTGGGATGGGGAACTCCATACCTGTTTGTCTGTTTTAATGATGAATGTCCAAGTTATAAACAGGGCTGGGAACATATGGATGAAACCATGGCAACCAGAGCATCCTACAGGTGTTATGTTGAACCGGGCCGAGAGAATTTTGAATACATGCCAGTCTTCAGCCCAATGGGAGCCCAGGGCGGGAAACTCGATGATGAAATTTTAATCCGCGAGGAGGCAAAAAGAGAACTTTTAAAACAGACATTTTCAGTGTTGACCGATTATTATATTTCAAAGGACTGGGATGAAATTTTAAAGATCTGCCTTGACCCTAAGATCCCCCCAAAAGCCCGGCTCAAAGCTGTAGAGATGGTTGGAGAGCTTGGTGATGCTGAAGCAGCAGAACATTTGCTCAACCATAAATTTCCGACTCCAGTTCTGCAGGAAGGCGTGCAAAATGCCATTGACCAGCTCCATGAAAGACACTATACCC
>JAOZRI010000317.1 GCA_029940235.1 Desulfobacula sp.
TTATGCAGAAGCTGTTATGGAACATGATCATAGGGTAGGACAGGTATTATCCGCAATTAATGACGCCGGCATAGCTGATAATACGATTGTTATTTACGCAAGTGACAATGGACCGGATCGTTCTGAGTACCCATATGTTGGAGATACAGGGCCTTTTCGCGGATATCTCGGCACCATTCACGAAGGGTCTATTCGGACCCCAATGATCATGCGCTGGCCGAATAAGGTCCCCGCCGGTCGGGTGACCAACGAGATTGTGCCTATTCACGACTTTTTTCCAACCCTGGCTAATTTAGCGGGAGGAGAAATTCCGGATGACCGCCCAATCGACGGTAAAGACCAGATGGATTTTTTCCTGGGAAAAAAGGAAACATCTGCTCGAGAGTCGGTGCTATACTTCTCTGGCGATACCTTAATGGGCATGAAATGGCGTCAATTCAAAATATACGTAAACGGTGAAAATGCTGGCCGAACAGAAACCGAGGTCAACAAGCTGTGGAAACCTCGAATTTATAGCCTTCTTGAAGATCCAAAGGAGATGAATGACATTGCTGAAAAAGAGCTATGGATACTGGAACCGTTGTTCAAGGAAATTATGCCATTTGTCTATAGCGTCGACAAATACGGACTTGTTAAACCCGGTGGTGAGAAACCAAGCCGACATTCCCTGAAGATGCCTTTTTTCACTTGGGAGCAAATGGAACTGAGCTTAAGTGCTCTTAAAAAGCAATATTTAAAGAAAAAAGTAACAGATGCAGTAAATAGCATGAAATCTAAAATCTGGAAACCGGACAATCAGATTAAAGAATAAAAATTGATGGTGAGATAACAAATTATATTTTATTTATATGACTTAATAGGGTTAAAAAAACAAAAACAATGACAATAAAGGCAAAAGCATTACAAATAATAGAAAACACAGCTAAGAAAATACCTGTCGTAAACCGATTACTGGAAAAGAAATATGACAAACTACTGGCTGAAATAGAAAAATCAGCAAAACCATATAAAGATTCAAAATCTTTTCCCTCTATTCCTGAAAATGGAATAGATAGAGAAAAAATCTTAAAAACCATGGCTGATTTTCAGCAAAGGGAAGAAGATAAATGGAAGGATGGCTTTGTTTCCGGTGCAGTATATCATGGTGATAATGAGCATATAGATTTTTTAAATAAGATAGTTGCCCTTAATTCTCAATCTAACCCTTTACATTCTGATGTTTGGCCGTCTACCGGCAAATATGAGGCTGAAATTGTTTCAATGACAGCAAATATGATGAACAGACAAGCAACTTCAGAAAAAGATGACGTTTGCGGAGTGGTTTCATCGGGTGGAACAGAGAGTATTATGCTTGCAATGAAAACCTATCGTGATTGGGCACTCGATAAAAAGGGCATTAAAAAACCCGAAATGATTGTGCCCACAACTGCACATGCGGCTTTTGATAAATCATCTCAATACTTTGGTATTAAAATACGCCATGCAGCAGTTGATGAAAATTACCAGGCAATTGTACAGGAAGTAAAAAAGGCTGTTAATAAAAATACTATTGTAATTGTAGGCTCAGCACCAACTTTCCCCCATGGAATTATTGACCCCATTGAAGAGATGTCAGGAATTGCCCTGAAACATAAAATTGGTTTCCATGTTGATGCCTGCCTGGGTGGATTTGTACTGCCATGGGCTGAAAAATTAGGCCATGATGTACCAAAATTTGACTTTAGATTGCCCGGTGTTACTTCTATGTCTGCCGACACCCACAAATATGGCTATGCAGTAAAGGGAACTTCTGTAGTTTTATACAGAAATCTGGAACTGCGTCATTATCAGTTTTATACCACATCTGATTGGCCTGGTGGATTGTATTTTTCACCAACATTTGCAGGTAGTCGTCCGGGTTCATTAAGTGCTGCCTGCTGGGCAACCCTGCTTTCAGTAGGAGAGAATGGCTATCTTGAAGCCACAAAAAAGATAATGGAAACTGCCAATAAAATCAAAAAAGCAATTGAAGATATACCTGAATTGTATATTCTGGGTAATCCTTTATGGGTAATTTCTTTTGGTTCTAACGAGCTGGATATTTATAAAGTGCTTGATGCCATGGCACATCGACAATGGAGCTTAAACGGCCTGCACATGCCTTCGGCTTTGCATATCGCCATTACTCTTCGACATGCGCAAAATGGTGTTGCTGAACGGTTTATAAATGATTTAAAAGAATCAGTTGCTGAGGTAAAAACACAACCAAAAGCTAAAGGAGGAATGGCGCCAGTTTATGGTCTGGCAGCAAGTCTCCCTTTCCGTGGTGTTGTTGGTGATTTATTGAAAAGGTATCTGGATATTTTGTATAAGGTGTAATTTTGCGCTTAAGAATCCACAAAACTAAAGTTAAATTCTGAGCTTTTTTAATAATTTTTGTTTTGGAATGCCATCCTTATCATACCCTCGTAATTTGTAATACTTATCAAGCATTGGTTCCAGTGGGACAAGTCTTTTTTCAGGATCATCTTTCTGGGGTTCAAAAAGCAGTTTTTCCGGCAGAGTATCATCGATTTTTCGAATTCCTTCATTTGTGTTCATCAATCTTTCAAGAATATGAATTCTCTCACCTGCCTTTAAAAAATCTCTGGAAGAAAGCTTAATGCCTGAAGCAGCACTGAAAAGTTTAGGGTATAATGAAAAATCCACCAGGGCAAGGGCAATGGCAGGAATATTATGCATCAAAAAACCTAAGACAAAATGGGGTGTCATTCTTGTCAATGGTACCTCAAGTGTCATACCATATACAGTGAACTGGCAAACATCCATTGAATTGATAGCGGCAAAGAAATTTTCAAAAAACTTTACAAACTCAGGTTTTGCCCGAATGGTGTCCGGCTTTAAAAGATTGAGTATATTTTCAAATCCAACGGGAAATGAAGACAGATGACAGGCCCCTCTGTTGGCAACAGCATATCCTAATCCTTGTCCCCAGGCCCCTCGCGGATCATAGCCCGCCATCTCAAGGCCCTTCACCTGGATAGCAAATTCCTTTCCGCCAAATTTATTCGAAAGTGCCCTTGATCCCTTTGCCATCTCTTTTCCAAAACCTTCAAGATCTGCAATATTGTTTAATGCTTTAACAATTTGTTCTGAAGATCCAAATTTGAGATCGGTATTAACAAGTCCTTTCTGGGTAGCTTCCATAACCCATGCCAGGGTTCCGCCGGCAGTTATGGTATCCATTCCCTTTTGATTGCAAATGTCACTAAACAGTGAAATATCATTGGGATCAAATATGCCAA
>JAOZRI010000318.1:0-2004 GCA_029940235.1 Desulfobacula sp.
GGGTATGCTTTGTGGGCTTTTTCATAGACTTTACGGGTCTGTTCGGGCTCTTTTTTTTCATACCAGGCATAGCCCAGCATCTGGTATGCCTGGAGCGGGATAGCTTTTTTGGCAACTTTCATATACTCTGTTAAAGCTGTGATGGCATCATCAAACTTTTTATCCTGCAAAGCCTGCTGGGCTAGGTACATTGCCTTGATAGCTTCCTTGGGAAGGTCTTCCACTTTTGTTTTTGCCTGTACACATGGGATCATCAAAGAGAGGATAAAAGCTGTAAATATAGTGTAACACAATATTTTTTTTGTTATTTTATTTTTCATTATGATTGCCCTTAGTTCAAAGAAAATTTAAAGGGTATTCTAACCCAGGTAGGTACGGATTCTCCACCAAGGATGCCGGGCTTAAACCGCCATTTCTGAACAGCTGACAACCCTGCATCATCAAAGACTCCTTTGGGGACAGATTGTATAATTTTGAGCTTGGAGGGTTTGCCGTCTATGCCAACAAGGCATCGTATCATTACCTGGCCGTTAATACCTTTTCTTTTGGCACCAAAGGGATATATGGGAGGAGCCTTGCGGGTTACTCTTGGGGGAGTATCAACTTCAGTGAGCTCAAACTCTATTTTCTGCATCCCGGACTTAAACTCCTGGATCTTGCCCATACCGCCTATCTGCATGCCAATACCAGAGCTTCCCATATCAGTTGCAAACTCAAACTTGGATACATCCATTTTGGGTTTGGACCTCGAGGCTTTGGTATTTTTTTTCTGCATTTTTTTTAGTTTTCTCTCTTTAAGCACTCTCTCTTTTTGCTCTTCAGGGGGTTTGAGGGGTTTTATATGGGCTATCATGATGGGGTTTTCAAAATCCTGGCCTTTTTCACGGTCTGTCACACGGGTCAGCATGGGAAGACCTGCAAAAAGAAAGGCATTGATAAGCAGGGTTGCAATGATTGCCATGGGAAGGCGTGTCCAGGTCATTTAAGGCCTCCTGGCAGCAACACTTACGTTTTTAACTCCTGCAAGACGGCAGGCATCCAATACCTGGATTACGGTTCCTGTGCGGCTGTCTTTATCTGCTGCTATTACTACAGATCCTTTGGGAGTCTCTGCAAGAAAGCGTTCCATATAAGCTCTGACCGATCTTATATCTATTGTACGGCTTTCAACATAGATTGTACCTTCATGGGTTACAGCAACCACCATATTGGTTTTCTCTTTGGTCTCAGCTGAAGAGGCAATGGGTCTTTGCACTTCTATACCTGCCTCTTTAACAAAACTTGTAGTCACTAAAAAAAATATTAAAAGGATAAATACCATATCAATTAATGATGCCATGTTGAGTTCTGCGCCCCCTGATCTTCGAGAACGGCCTCCAATGATCTTTTTCATATGTTTTCTTCCTTTACTTTCTTATTTGCAATCAAAGTATGGGATCTTAATAATCCGAGGCAAAAGCGTTTCATACGCTCTTTTTTCTTCTCACTTCTGCGGTGTAAATAATTGGCAAGAAACATACCGGGTACTGCCACTATTAAACCTGTCTGTGTAGTGATCAGGGCTTCTGATATTCCTGAAGCAAGAGCTTTGGCATTACCTGTACCAAACTGTGATATTACAGCAAAGGTGGATATCATGCCTCCTACTGTACCAAGCAGTCCAAGAAGGGGAGCAACCCCTGCAAGAACGGCAATGGTGTTTGTATCCTTGCTCAAAAATGCTTCCTGGCGAAGTCTGAGGCTTTCAATGATGTTTCTGTCCAAGTCATCATTAAAGGTTCTCTTGGACAAAAATCCCTCTATGATATCATGCTGCCATAATGCTGCTGCAAAGCCTGGTTTATTATAGATCTTTACTATCTCAACAATGGATTTATCTTTTTTAGAAAAAGCCTGGAGATCAAGATATTTTTTGACAATCAGCAGGAACATCACAAGGGAGACAGCAATCAGAGGGATCATCACCCCGCCGCCTGTTTGAAGATGTTCAAGGGTTTTGCCTAT
>JAOZRI010000318.1:2104-3271 GCA_029940235.1 Desulfobacula sp.
CAAGGGCAAGGATGGGCCACATTAAAATACCGCCTCTTTCCATAAAATCACGCCAGTCTGTCTCTTCTGTTAACTGGGCAAATACAGCTCCACCAGATGGGTCAATGGGAAGCACATCGCCTGTTTTTGCAAAATAGCTTTCCATGGCTTTTTGAGTTGAGTTAGGGATCTCTCCTGCAACTGCAATCAATCTCTCTCCATCTGGTTCTGGTTTTAAAAACCCAATGGTTCCGTCAGCTTTTTTAACATAGGCTGTAAAGCGGCCTGCACGGATGATCTGACCTTGATTTATTTTACCGTCAATACCGATAAACTCACCATTGTAACTTACAATCTTAGAGCCTTTTTCAAGTTCATCAAAATAGAGGTCAACAAGGGATTGTATCCCTTTCATGCCAGGGAACTTTTTGGAGTCCATCATGGCATTAACCATTGTACTTCTTGTTGTATCCTGGGCAGTAATGGGATTATCTCTTACCATGGAGACAGCATCTTTTAAGGTTCCTCTAACGCTTCCTTCAACATCCTGTACTTCCTGGTACTCTGTCTCTAACTCTTTTGTAAGGGCAAGTTCCTGTTTACTTAAGTTTTTAAACTGAGCTTTAAGTGCATCAAGTACTTTTTGTTCAGCTTTAATACCCTTCTTTATTTTTGCAAGAATAGCTGTGAGCTCTTTTTTATCTTTTTTAACAAGGCTTTTTGTAAATGCTGCATCTTTGGCAGCACGGGAGGCTTCCTGGTCAATCTGGTTGCTTACCTTGTCAAAGTCCTGGGCACTAAATCCCGGTACAGCAAAAAACATGAGTCCTGTGAATAAAAGGGGAATTATTATATACTTTTTAATTGTATGGTTTTTCATTATTAAAGGGCTCCTACAGGTAATTGAATCAATTGTACTGTGCGCTCACGATTGGCCATCTCCACTGCATGGCGGATCTGCCTTGCAAAATCCTTGGACATGGGTTCCCACTTTTTTGTCTCCATGTTCCATTTACCAATTTTTACTTTATCCATGGATTGATAATACATTGCCATACGTCCAAGCCTGAAAATTGTAACCTCAGTGTCATCACCGTCAATATTGAGAGTTTCATCTGAGGCTGTTACCATCTTGCCATAGGTTGCTTCCACACCAAGGGATTCAAATACACGTCTTAGTTTTTCTCC
>JAOZRI010000319.1 GCA_029940235.1 Desulfobacula sp.
GCATTATTCTTTGAAGTCGTTCCTTTTATTTCATCAGCATGTTGTGCGCTTTCGATTAAAATATGCATCAAAGGCAAATTTATAACATTTTTATTTTTTAATATATTTTTTTGAACTTCTATAACAATGTTATCCCATGAAAGAATATCATACAATGCATCAAGGTGTTTTAGTTTGACCGTTTTTGAATCAATTAAAGCACCATTTAGAAAAAATATCTGGCCCATATTCTTTTTTGTAAAAACTTTTATTGTACATGTTTTTTGTTCCATCTCAATCATTTGCAGGAAAGATGATAGATTAACACCTGCAATTTGACCACTGATACCCAAAACACTGTTTGATATCATAATAGTTGACCTCCTAAACTACAAAAACCAGTTTAATAAAAACCTATTTAATAATAGCAGTTTATTTATCTTTGATATACAATAGATGTAAAATTTGTCGATAAAAATGTAAATATCTTTTACAAATAATAATGATTGCATATTCAAATGTAGGATCAAAATTTTATTGACTTAAATGAAAAATAAGAATAATTGCATATGCAAATATCCTTTTTAAAATTTGAGGTAACAATGCAAATTGATGAGCAAACTGACGATAATTTTCTTGAGAGCTGCCTTTTTTTTAATACCAATGTATTGTCCCGGTATTTATTAAAGCTTGCTGAAAAAGAGTTTAAGTATTTAAATATTTCTCCGGCCCACGCCTCTTTACTGCTTTTGGTCTATGATTCTCCTGGAATCAGCCCAAAACAGTTGAGTAAAAATCTACATTTGACACCTTCAACCATCACCCGCTTTATTGATTCCCTTGAAAAAAAAGAGTATGTAATACGCAGGACTAAAGGAAAATCAGCATTTATATCTCCAGGCAAAAAAGCAGTTGAATATAAGAAATTAATAGCTGCTGCCTATAAAAAGTTTTATTTGAAATATACCAAAATTCTCGGGTCTGACACAGCCAACCAACTATCTTTTTCAATTTTCAAGGCCAATAAAAAGCTTGCTGACTATTTAGACAATAATGAATAAAAATTTTAAAATCATCATTGAATATGATGGAACTGGTTTTTTTGGCTGGCAAAAACAGAAAAATGAAATTACCATACAGAACGAAATTGAAACTGTTTTAAGTAAAATTTTAAACCAAAAGATTAAAATCCAAGGCTCAGGTCGAACTGATGCAGGTGTTCATGCCTTGGGTCAGGTCGCAAGTTTTTATGCTGCTACATCCATTAACCCTTTACAACTAAAAAAAGCTGTAAACTCTCTTATTAAACTGCCCATTGTTATCAAGGAATGCACTATTGTGGATGAAAAATTTCATGCCAGATACAATGCTGTTTCCAAGGAATATCACTATTTTATTTTAAATCAAAAAGACCCCTGTGCCATAAAAAGGCAGTATCAATGGCATATAAGACACCCTCTTGATATTCAAATTATGAATCAATGCTGCCTGGCAATTACAGGAGTCTTTGATTTTAAATCTTTTGAAAACAGTGGAAGCCCAAGATCTACAAGCATAAGAGAAGTCTATTTTGCCAAAATAAATTCCCTTGAAAATAACAGGTTTATATTTAAAATCTGTGCCAATGGATTTTTAAGATGTATGGTCAGGAATTTGATTGGAACCATTGTACTTGCTGGAATGAATAAGATAACACCTGATGAGTTTAAAAAAATTCTTGGGGCAAAAAAGAGGTCAAAGGCCGGGGCTGCAGCACCTCCCCATGGACTTTTTTTAAAAAAAGTAAATTACTCGTGATCTTTTATTTTTTTAACATAATGGTTGTAATGTGATATTATATCACGCCTGTAAATCAAGCCTATTAAATGGTCAGACCCCTCTTCTTCCATGACAGGTAAAGCATCAATATTTTTTTGAGTAAGTTTATGCAATACAGTATTCAAATCTTCAAAAGGTGTGGTGCGGATCAATTCAGAAATCATTATATCCTTCATTACTACCAGCTGTTCTATATGGAGTGTAAATATAACCTCTCTGACATCATTGGAAGAAAAAATACCAGATAAACTACCTTTATGATTAATAACTGGAAAATAATGCTGTTTAGTACTTGAAAATATTTTTTTAAACTCACTGAAAGGCATATCTTCGTTTACACATCTTACTTCTTTGATGAGATGCCTTAAATCACCAATTTTCATGGTTTGAAGGATATCCATCATGAACTCCCCCGCATGAGCAGGAGAATCTATCCTGGATTTAACCTGATTTTCAAAAATAGTCCATTTTTTGCTTAATAGATAACAGATGGAACATACCAGAAGGCTTGGCAATAAGAGATGGTAGGAGTTGGTCATCTCACTGATAAAAATAATTGTTGAAATAGGAGTATTTGATGCAGCTGCAAAAAAACCTGCCATGCCTACAATGACAAAAGCTCCGGGATTTGTAACAATTGTTGGTATAAGCTCATGAAAAATTTTTCCCACAGCACCACCCATGGCACCTCCAATAACTATGGAGGGGCCAAACACCCCGCCACTGCCGCCGGAACCAATGGAAAATGAAGTTGTGAATATTTTCCCGAGAGCCAAGGCAATGAGAGTGGGAATAGCAACCTGATTGAAAATTGCCTGCTGGGCAATACCATAACCAAAGGAGAGAGTATAGGGAAGAAAGAAACCGATAATTCCTGTGAGCAGGCCACCTATGGCAGGTTTAATATGGTTGGGAACTGATAATTTTTTAAATATAGCAATTACACCGTAAAAAACTTTTATGTACAAAATAGCAGTAAGTACAAGAACTCCGGCAAGAACTATATAAGGTCCTAATTCCAATGGGTTTGCAAACTTAAAACTGGGGGAATCAAACAGAGAACCCCATCCAAAAACAAGGCAAAATGTACAATAGGCAACAACAGAAGAAATACCTGCTGGTATAATAACTTCAGACTCAAAATCAGGATCACGGTATAAAACTTCTGCAGCAAAAAGAGCACCTGCAAGTGGCGCACGAAAAATAGATCCCACACCTGCTCCAATGCCTGCTGCCATCATTATTCTTCTCTCCCTTTCTGAAAGATTGAATTTTGTGGCAAGAAAAGATCCAAATCCTGCACCGATCTGTGCTATGGGGCCTTCACGCCCTCCAGAACCTCCAGTTGTCAATGTTATTGTGGAAGCAATGGTTTTAATAAATGGAATTCTGCTGCGAATAAGCCCGCCCTTATGGTGATAGGCATCAATGGCAGCATCTGTTCCATGGCCTTCTGCTTCAGGAGCAAAAGTAT
>JAOZRI010000320.1 GCA_029940235.1 Desulfobacula sp.
ATTTCAGTGGTCATCGGACAATTGTCTCTCTATTTTGTTACAATGTATAAATCAACATACTGTTAATAAAGCTGTTGATCAACATAAATTAGACAAAGATTTTTCAGTTGAAAAGACCATTAATTTCAGTTTATAATTGAGAAAATATTGAATATTTATATTAATTGAATATTTATATTAGATGTGTATGTGTATATATAAAAAAATTGAGGGCTTACTATGAATATTATAAAAAACAAAATTCTTGTAATGACAGAGGCAGAATCTAAAACTATTATTACAAACTCCCTTAACAGCATTTCAGATATTGTAATCCTTGAAGCAGATTCAGAAAACAGGTTCTTTGAATTGATCTACAAACATATTTTTATCCTGGTGATCATTGATGAGACCCTGCCAAATTTTGATATTTACAAAATAGGAACCATACTGAGAAGTCATAAAGCCACCCATAATACACCTCTGCTTATAATCAGCAAAACAGTAAATCCTGAAAAATTATTAACTAATTTTAAAGATCTGCAAATTGACTTTATTCAAAAGCCCTTCACCGAACAATTAATCCTTGCAAAGATAAAAATATTTTTTGAACTGTTTGAACAGAAAAATGCTGTGGCTCAAAGTATTGAGGAGTTAGACAAAGTATATCAAAAAATTGTTGGCCAGCATGAATTTGATATAAAAAAAGAGGACTCACGAAAAGAGCTCATCAATATTTCATCAATTGCAGCAAATCAGATGCAGCAACCCCTTCAAAACCTTCAGGGCAATATCTACCAATTACTTAATACTAAAAGTATCTCTCCAAATATTAAATCAAATATTAAATCCATAAAAACCTCTACAGAAAGGCTCTTACAGATTTCCAAAAGACTCAACTGCCTGCCCTTAAAAACAGACCAAAATATTACAAGAGCTGCTTTATACATGAATTCCCACAAAACCTGTAAAATCCTCTATGTTGAAAATCTCGATGAGGATTTTAATATTTTCAGCCATTTAATGACCAGTGTTTTACAATGTGACTTAATCCAGGCAAAAACCATTGAACAGGGTATTGAATTCATTGCTCACTCCAGATTTGACCTGATTTTTATAACCCATAACCTGCCCAATGGAACAGGGCTTGATCTGATTTCAAAATTAAACCAGCTGCGTGCAGATATCCCTATTATTTTTACTGTAAACAGAACAGATTATCATCAGGGAGCAAAAGCCATTGCCAAGGGAGCATCTGCCTTTCTTGCAAAGGAAGATATCTCCAGCAAAACAATTCTTTCCATTATTGACAACACTTTAAAGAAGGCCGGGCTCTCAAGGGAGATAGAAGATGCCAGAAACAGGATTGCCCTGATATCAAGAAAAGACTACCTTACCAGGCTGTATAACCGTCGATGTTTTGAGCAGGAGACAGAATCTGAAGCCTTAAGGGCAAAACGATACAAAACTGACCTATCCATTCTTATCGTAGATTTTGATAAATTTAAAAAAATTAATAAAAACCATGGCTATGATACAGGAGATGTAATTTTAAGTACCAGTGCTGCATTGATTCAAAGCATGGTCAGAGATTCTGATGTGGTATGCAGATTTGGAGGAGAAGAGTTTGGTATTGTTCTGCCCAATACCGACGTGAATGGAGCCAGAATTCTTGCAGGAAGAATCAGAAAAAAGATTGCTGACCATAAATTTGAAAAAAATTCTAATATATTGAAACTTACTGTCAGCATCGGTATTGCATCATATAACCCAAAAACTGACACAGCCTTTGGTGTTTTAATAAAAAGAACCTTAGATGCATCAGCATCAGCCGCAAAAGCTGGTGGCAACCAGATAAAAACAATTATTAATTAAAAAGAAATAATTATGCAAAAATTTGATGAACAATCAACCAGCCTAATCCAGAATTGGGATCAAGCCATAAAAGATCAGATCAAAATCAAATTGATCACAGCAGATCATATTGAAAACAACCAATTTCTGAATTTTACCAAAAAATTGTTAGATACTGCACCCAAATTAATCATTGAATCTGAAAAAGGTGAAAAAGAGCTGCCCTGTTTTATGTTAAAAGAGAATATCACATATTCTGCCCTGCCCCTCTCAAGGGAACTAACGCCCTTTCTTGAAGCCTTGTCACAAATAGACAGCAACGAAATCAGGCTTTCCGACTCAATATTGCAAAGCCTTGATAAAATTGACATCCCGGTAAGCCTGAAACTCTATATTGCCTTAGAATGTCCCCACTGCCCCAATGTGGTTAAAACTCTCATGCCTCTGGCCATGGTTTGTAAAAATCTTCACCTTCATATTATTGACGGCACCCTGTTTCCTGAAACTGCGACAAAAGATGGTGTAATGTCAGCGCCCTGCCTGATCCTTGATGATGATTTCAGATGGACAGGAGAAGTCAGTGCCCAGGAAGTCATAAAAATGATCACTGACCGGG
Organism: Desulfobacula sp.; assembly: GCA_029940235.1. Taxonomy (GTDB): domain Bacteria; phylum Desulfobacterota; class Desulfobacteria; order Desulfobacterales; family Desulfobacteraceae; genus Desulfobacula. The sequence goes on from JAOZRI010000320.1 coordinate 2,450, forward strand.
ATCCATCACAATTGAGCGCTGTCACCTTGAAAAACATAATTGAACAGGGCGATGCTTCCTGGATAGCCGGCCAAATGATTGAAAAGAAAAAAATATTTGATGGTTTTATCAAACTTCTGCTCCATGAAGTCTGGTCAGTCAGGCTTGGAGCCATGGTTATTGTGGAAGAACTTGTGGAAACCGATCCTGAACTTGCTGCAAAACTTTGTCCTAAACTCATAGACCTGTTTGACACAAAAGATGTTCCTGTCCAGGGAGATATATTGTATGTTCTTGGAGAAGCAGGCAGCAGTGAAACAAAGAAATGGATTAATAACAAAATTACCACACTTGAACATCAGGATCTTATTGATGCAGCCAATGATGCCCTGGACACCTTGAATTAATATTATTTAAGCTCCAGATTTGACCCTTGAGGCTATTCAAAGGTCGGTATTTACATCATTTCTTTTTCTCTTCATCCCTTAATACTCTTCTTAAAACCTTGCCAACATTGGACACTGGAATTTCATCCCTGAATTCAATGGATTTAGGCCGTTTGTATCCAGTCATATTTTCTTTGCAAAAATCACTGATCTCCTCGATAGTTGCATCTGCTCCCTGTTTGAGTTGAATAAAAGCCTTGACCTTTTCCCCGCTTTTTTCATCCGGGATCCCAATCACAGCTGCAAGCTCAACTGCAGGGTGGGTATAGAGGACATCTTCAATTTCCCTTGGATAAACATTGAATCCACTTACAATAACCATGTCTTTTTTGCGGTCAGTAATGGTAATATATCCATTTTCATCAATATTTCCAATATCACCGGTGAGAAAATA
>JAOZRI010000321.1 GCA_029940235.1 Desulfobacula sp.
ACTGTTCCCCTGAATCAATCTGAAATTATTAGATATATTCAATTTAAAATGAATAAAGCAGGAGATACCGGACGTATTCAAATTGAAAGAAATGCCCTTGCCAAACTTTATAAACTTTCCGGTGGTAATCTTAGAAGAGTTAATGTGATAATGGATAGAGCATTGAGCCAGGCCTTTGCCAAAGAGACTCTCACCATTAAAAAACAGTTTATCAATGATGTATTTGAGAGCTCTCCTAAAGAGTTAATTAAAGCCACCAGACCTTATTCATCAGCCCTTGTGCTCTCCTTGTGTGTTCTGCTTGTTGGGTGGGTCATTGGAGGAGCTGCATTTTATTATTATAAAATCAAACCATCCAGGGTTTTAGTCACACAGCCAAAATCAGATATCGTACAAAAGAAAACTATTTCCACAACACCAACAAAACAACCTGGTGCAGAGCCTGTAATTGATTCTGGCACTCCTTTGGCTTCTGTCAGTTTGACAAACTCCAAACAGCTTAAAAAAACTTCCAATAAGGTTAATTATCAACCTGTTGAGCTTTTTTTAAAGGCAAATAACCTCTCTTATTTTAAAAATGAGTTCACTGCTTTTCTGGAAAAAGGCAATTTAACTGAGTTTAGAAACCAGGTATTCAATAAAACCGGAAAAAAACTCATTGTACTCTCTTTTTTACCAGAATATATCCAGCAAAAATATGATATTCTTTCAATTACCCACCAGGGCCAGACCAGTCCAACTTATTACCTGTTCTGGAAACAGACAATGGAAATTGAAAATTTTTATTACGGGTATAAAAATAGAGAGGTAATTCCTTTACAAAAGCTGTTAAAAAATATTGATCTGTATGATTATCAAATTGACGGTATTGCAGGAGCCATTTTAATCAAAGGGTTAACCCGGTTCCAAAAACAGAACAAACTTGAGGTTACAGGTTTTCCTGATGTGGAAACTCTGTTTTTGCTAAATCATATACAACAATAAGGTGATTGATAATGGAAGAGAGAAAACCCATTGGTGTTTTACTCAAGGAAAAAGGAATCATTACTGAAAAGCATATTGAATTTGCCCTTCAGGAACAAAAAATTACCAGTGAAGTTCTTGGCCATGTGCTTGAAAGATTAGGATTTGTATCGGAGCATGATATTGTGTCAGTTTTAGCTGCCCGGGAAGATGTACCTATTATAAACATTGATGAATTGCTTCCCGACGAAAACCTTCTGAAACGTTTTAATAAAATTCAATGCCTTAAAAATGTTTTTCTTCCAGTGAGAATAGATGGTAATTTTGTTGATGTTGCAGTGAACAATCTTGCTGATCCAAAAATCGCACAACTTGTGGCAAGGAATGTGGGGCTTACCCCAAGAATTTTTATTGGTGAAAAAACAAAAATAATTAATGCTGTTAATACGTTCTACTATTTTTTAGAAAATCCAATAGAAGAGGCCATTGCTTCTGAAATAAGGCTTCTATCCAATGATACTGAGATGGCAAGGGGAATGGATACTCTGCTTGGCCATATTCTCCATCTTGCCATTAAAATGAGAGCAACTGATATTCATATACGTCCCATGGAAAAATCATTGAATATAGCTTTTCGTGTTGATGGGGTGATGCAGTCTGTACAGACATTTCCTGCCCTTACCAACCGTATTGTATTCACCATTAAAATGAAGGCAGACATGGATATAGCAGAGCAGAGGATACCCCAGGACGGGCGTTTTTCTGCAACTATCCTCAATAACCAATACGATTTTCGAGTATCAACAATTATCACCTCTTTTGGCGAAAATATGGTTTTAAGGGTGCTGCCCGTTGACAGGGTCTTTATGAGCCTTCAGGAGCTGGGCTTTCTTACGGATGATATCAAAGACCTGCAGGTGATGTTTAATGAACCTTTTGGTATTATTCTACTCACAGGCCCCACAGGATCTGGTAAATCAACAACCCTTTACGCAGGTATTAAAAATCTCAACCTTCTGGAAAAAAATGTAGTCACAGTTGAAGATCCTATCGAATTTGTCATGCCGCTACTACGACAAACCCAGGTTCATCCCAAGGCAGGCTATGATTTTTCCAATGCAATACGCCATTTTTTGCGCCATGATCCAGATGTTATCCTGCTGGGTGAAATTCGTGATGACCAGACTGCATCAACTGCAATTTCAGCTTCCAGTACAGGCCACCTTGTTCTCTCCACACTTCATACCAATAGTGCCATTGGTGCCATTCCAAGGCTTCGGGACATGGGGATAAGGCCTTTTCTTATTGCCGATGCTCTTATTGGCGTTGTAAGCCAGCGACTGGTAAGGCGTATCTGCAGGTCCTGCAAAGAGAGCTACACTCCTCAAGAGTGGGAAAAATCCTATCTTGGATCTTCAGATCTTGAAATTCTGTACCGTGGAAAAGGCTGTGAACTTTGCAATGGTACTGGTTATTTTGGCAGAACCCTTGTTTATGAAGTTCTCACAGTTGACAAGGAGCTGACCACACTCATTGACCAGAAAGCTGAAATTAACGATGTTATCAATATGGCAGTAAAAAATGGTTTCAAGGACATATTTGAAGTTACAATCACCAAAGTTAAACAGGGAATAACAAGTGTTGAAGAAGCCATCAGGGTATTGGGCAATGTAAGACAGAGTTCAAAAGGCAGGGTTCATCCATGAATCTGTTTCGATACAAACTGATGCATCCTACAGGTGAAGTTGTTTCCAGTATCATCAATCTTCCCTTTGAAGATGTTGTCTCTGCCATTACCTACCTTGAAAGAGAGGGTAATACCACCATATATGTTAAAAAACTTGGCCCCATTTATAGTTTTTTTATTAAATTGTTAAAAATAGGAATAAGAAAAAAAATTACCAGAGCATTTCTTGCTGGATTTTTAAGCAATGTCTCCATGATGCTCAAAGCGGGAATTCCCATTGTAACAGCACTTGAAGAGTCAGCATCTGACAGCTCCAGGCCTGATTTTGAAAGTGATATTAACGATATGATATTAAGCCTTCAAGGCGGAAGCAGCTTTTCAGACACCATTGAATCAAACAGCCATATTTTTCCTAAAACCACTCTCCATCTTGTCAGGATCGGAGAAGCCTCAGGTACACTTGATGAAAGGCTCAAGGATGCCTCTGATCACCTGAAAAGAATCCAGGCAATTATCAGTGATACCAAACAGGCACTTTTATACCCTTCCTTTGTATTTGCTGCCATGGGTGCCGGGCTTATATTCTGGCTCTATTATGTTGTACCCAA
>JAOZRI010000322.1:0-223 GCA_029940235.1 Desulfobacula sp.
AATGAACAAAGGGTCCATTCAATGGGAGGGGACACCCGAGGTTCTTAGCCAACGCAGCGATATCCGTAAAAAATATCTGGAGGTTTAGATGAAAGGAGATGAGGAAAACAACACGGTATTCAAGTATGTATCAAAAAATTAACTAACAAAGGAGAATAGCTATGAGAAAAGTAAGTGTTTTAACAATGATCTTAATGGGACTTATCCTTGGCATTAATCATGT
>JAOZRI010000322.1:233-3258 GCA_029940235.1 Desulfobacula sp.
CGAACGCCCGAAGTCCTCAGTCAACGCAATGATATCCGTAAAAAATATCTGGAAGTATAGATGAAAGGAGGCGAGGAAAACAACACAGTATTCGAGTATGTATCAATTAATTAACAAAGGAGATTAACTATGAAAAAGGTAAGTATTTTAGCAATGATCTTAATAGGACTGATCCTGGCCATTAACCATGTTGAGGCTGCACCTCCTATAGTGGTAGGTGTCAACGAAGTTCGTTCTGGGCCTGCCAAATCAAATGGGGATATTTATTTGATAGGTATTGAAACAGCAGTCAAAGAAATCAATGAACTGGGTGGACTCCTTGGGCGGCCAATAAAAATAGTGGTTGAAGACAACCAAATGAAACCTCAAATAGGGCTTCAAAAGCTCAAAAAACTGATTCTGAAAGACAAATGTGAGGTTATTTTTGGGGGAGGGGTTCCCGGGCTAGCTATCGCAAAAACAATGCCTCGATACAAAAAACTCTACGTGACCGTTTCTCAGGCCTTGGATATCACTGGAAAACACTTCAATCCTTATGCCTTCCGGACATCTTTTAATACTATATTAAATGCCAAAGCTACTGCCTTATATATGAGCAAACAAAAGCGGCTTAAAAAACCATTCATGATCAACAAGGATTATTCTTATGGTTATGATGTTGCCAAGTTATATGAAAAGTTTATTAAAGAAGCTTCCCCTGGCACTGTAATTGCTGGTAATGCATTCCATCCACTTTTTAATAAAGATTTTGCTCCTTATATCAGTAAAATTCAAGCATCAGACGCGGATTATGTACTTACCGGCAATTGGGGAATGGATGGAAGCCAGCTTATTCTTCAGGGAAGAAGCCTCGGTATGAAACTCCCAATAGTAAATTTTCTTGTGTGTGATCCTGCATCTTTAAGAACGATGCCGGGAAGTGAAGCTGTCGGTTCAATTGGAGTAGAGACCTTTATGCCTGGGATCGGCACTCCTGAGACAGAAAAATTCGAAAATGAATTTTACAAGAGGTCTGGAGGATATTGGCCAGTTGCTCAAACGTGGTTGGGATACCAATCGATGATGATGTATGCATCGGCTGTGGAAAAAGCAGGGTCACTTGATACAAAAAAAGTCATAAAGGCTTTTGAAGGACTTGAGTGGCAGGGGCCGAATGGTACAGTTATTATGCGTGCAAAGGATCATCAGGCGATTGCACCTATGGTAATAGGACAAGTTGTTAAAAAAACAAAGTATTTCGATTTTCCCTATACTAAGCCAATAGATATTATTCCAGTTGATCAATTGGTTTATAAACCGGAGGAATTCGGATGGAAGCCTTATAAAGAGAAATAATATTAAGGGGGATCAGTATAAAATATTTTCAAGAGAACATTGAGCAATGGATGGAATTTTTAAATAAACTCAATTTTGATATACAGCCTGTGGCTTTCAAGTTTTTTGCCCAAAAACCGGAAGGCATTGATAGGCTGGATAAAAAAATAGGGCTTTGTGAAATGTTAAAAGAAGCACAGGAAGGAAAATCCTTTTATGCTGATCCTGAAAACCATGATTGTTTTCCGGCCTTGTTTGCGATAGAAGGCATATCGATTGAATTTGGCACATAAAGTTGTTCCAAACAAAACCTTGCTTGAATCCACTCATGAATTTGTTGCCAGAATTTCATCAAAAGATCCTTCGGCCATTCGAATAACTAAGAAGATTGCTTTAGGGTCTTCAATGGAGGGTCTCGGAAATACATTTATCTCTGAGTCGGAGCTTTTCCCAGAAGTTGTTTTAAAAGAAGCGTTTGAAACAAAGAAAATCGGTAACTAAAATATAAATAACAATTTGAAAATAAGGCATAAAAATGATGACATTAGATACCCCCTTAAAGGACAAGGTCATTTTGGTGGTCGATGACGAACCGGATGTTATAGAAACCATAGAAGAAATGTTGGACATGTGTTTGCTTCACAAGGCGGCTGACTATGATACCGCTTTTCAATACCTCATGAATTACACCTATGATATTGTTGTTCTGGATATTATGGGTGTTCGCGGTTTTGAACTTCTGAAAATATCTGCTTCAATGGATTTTCCGACCGTCATGCTGACTGCCAACGCTTTGACACCGGAAGCTTTAACTAAATCTATCAACCTTGGTGCTGTTTTCTTTCTGCCAAAAGAAAAGATGGCTGATCTTAAAGAATATCTTGAAGATGTTGTTTTAAATGGCGGGAAATCGATGTGGTTGAAATTTTTTGACCAGCTTGGGTCGTATTTTAATAAACGGTTTGGTTCCGACTGGAAAGAGAAGGATAAATTTTTCAAAGAGTATGAAAAAAAAATGAAATTAGATTCTAAAAAATCAGAACAGTTCAATGATAACAGCAATCAGGATGATTAATAAAATGATGAAATTATTTGTATTAAAATTTCAATCGACAAGAAAAGGATTAAATATTATGCGTGTGGTTTGCCAAAAACAAATCAAGACCAAAAGGCATGGAATTTTGGTCTTTAACGACCATTAAATGTAGTTGAGGTCTTTCAAGTTTGATTAAATTTTGTAAACAGGATTGAAAATAAAAAAATGTTAAAATCAAACGTAGATATACTGTCCTGATTAATTAAATTTGAAAAACTACAGTTCTTTGGAAATTAGTTTAAGCAGCTTTATTTCATTTATAGACTTGGTGTAATTCACCAATTTTGGGAATAGAGATAAGCTTGGCAGATTCAAATGGTTTGTTTTGAATTTCTCGTCCATTTGGAAAATCTCGCCCGACTGACAAATGGCATCTTGCATTATTGTAATATTCAATGTATTGTTTCATCAAATCATGCAATTGTTCTTCATTAAAGATAATCACGTGATTTAACATATCATTTCGAACAGAAAGAACATAGCGTTCTGCTACACCATTTTGCTAGGGGCATTTATAACCTGTTACTTTGGGACGTGTACCCATAGACTTTATGCATTGTTTTAAAAGTTAACGTTGTTGCCAGTGGTCATCGACACTATAGCTATTATAGAGAC
>JAOZRI010000323.1 GCA_029940235.1 Desulfobacula sp.
CCAAGTCCTGCAAAACTTGCCATTAAATGTTCAATGGTTGATACAATGGCACCATTGGTTCCAAGTACTGTGGCAAGACTTGTGTCAACAACCATTTTGAAAATTGCCTGGATATCCTGGGTGCCTGGCAGGTCAATCCTTCGGAATTTAATTCCATGATTTTCCGGTGCTGGGTTTATTGTAAGGTTTGTCTGTTTCCCCGAGTGCATGCCTGTTCCTGAAACAGACACTTTTTGAGCAAGAGTTTTTTGTAGGTAGTATTTGGTCATTAATTTTTTATTATCACTATTATTGCATATTTAAAAATTTAGTTTGCTATATATATCTGATTTTAATACATAACGCAAATGAGCTTTTGTATGATAATTGCTCAAACACGATAACAAGGAGGCCTTTTGCTTGCAAGAGTGGACTCATGTTCCCTGACAGGGATTGATGGCTTTATTGTTGAAGTAGAAGTCGATATTGCTTATGGCTTACCAGTCTTTAACATTGTAGGCCTGCCGGAAATCTCTATCAGGGAAAGCAAAGAGAGAGTTAAAACAGCCATAAAAAATTCAGGGTATACTTTTCCCATGGAACGTCTTGTGGTCAATCTTGCTCCTGCTGATATAAAAAAAGAGGGGACAGGTCTTGATCTGCCCATTGCCATTGGGATTCTTATTGCCTCTGAGGTCATACCCCCTGATAAAATAAAGAATTATATTGTTTCAGGAGAACTCTCCCTTGACGGGAAAATTAAGCCTGTCAAAGCTGTCCTTTCCTATGCATTAACTGCAAAACAGATGGGGTATAAAGGCATAATCATACCCTTTGCAAATGCAGATGAAGCTGCCATGGTTGAAGGGATTGATGTCCTGCCCGTAAAAAGTATTGCCCAGATTGTTGATTTTTTTAACGGGTTTACAAATATTGAAATACATAGGATGGATCTGACAAAATCAGCAAATATCAGCAGCAGGACATATGGAATGGATTTTTCCGAGGTAAAAGGCCAGCAGCACGCCAAACGAGCCATGGAGATAGCAGCAGCTGGTTTCCATAACCTTATAATGTCAGGACCGCCCGGATCAGGTAAAAGCATGCTTGCAAAGCGGCTGGCTACTATTGTGCCGGAATTGACATTTGACGAAGCCATTGATGTGACAAGAATTTATTCGATTATGGGTTTGATTGATAATGAAATCAGTCTTAGTTTGACAAGACCTTTTAGATCTCCTCACCATACAATTTCCGATGCAGGTCTTGTGGGCGGCGGAGCAAGACCCAGACCAGGAGAAATTTCTCTTGCCCACAATGGTGTGCTGTTTCTTGATGAGCTTCCTGAGTTTAAAAAACATGTATTGGAGGTTTTAAGGCAGCCAATGGAAGATGGAAAGGTTTCTATCTCAAGAGCTGGCATGAAAGCCACCTATCCATCCCAATTTATGCTGGTGGCTGCCATGAACCCATGTCCCTGTGGATATCTGTCTGATCCCACGGGTAAGTGTACCTGCACCCATCCCCAGATCCAGAGATACAGATCAAAAATTTCAGGGCCGCTTCTTGACAGGATTGATATTCAGATTGAAGTGCCAAAAGTGAAATATAGAGATTTATCCGACACCCTGAAGGGTACAGGCAAAACCAGAGAAGAAACATCTTCTCAAATAAGGAAAAGAGTTAAATTTGCCAGGGAATTACAAAAGCAAAGATTTATTAAATCAAGTATATCTAATAATGCAAAAATGCATTCCAGGCATTTAAAATCTTTTTGTTCTCTTGATGAAAGTTGCGAAAAAATTATTGAACAGGCAGTTAATGTGCTTGGGTTTTCAGCAAGGGCATGCCATTGTGTCATCCGGGTTGCAAGAACCATTGCAGATCTTGAAAACAGCCTGGAAATTCAACGTCATCATCTTGCCGAAGCTATACAATATCGAAGTTTTGACAGGTAAATTATCTATATGAAAGAACTATTACCAACTTTAATTTCTCCATGCATTGTTTTGCGGCTGATAATCAGATCCGCCATATGGCGGTTATTATGAGACTTGCTGTTATTTCTGATATTCACAGTAATCTTGATGCTTTTACGGCTGTGATGGATGATATATCTAAATTAAAAATTGATGATATTATTTCCCTTGGTGATAATATAGGGTATGGAGCACAGCCAGAAGAGGTGATTAAAAATTTAAAGCACCATCGCATTTCATCTGTTCTTGGCAACCATGAGCTTGCAATACTTGATAAAAATTATTTTAAGACCTTTGGCCCCTTTGCAGGAAAAGCTTTAAAAATTAATAAAAAGAGAATGTCTAACCACTCTTTAAGATATATTGCAGGCCTGCAACCCTGCCTTGTCCGATATGACTGCCGCTTTGTCCATGGGCTGCCGCCTGATACTATTACAAAATATATTTTTAATGAGCCAGAAAAAAGAATAATCAATATAATGTCACGGCTTAAACAGAAGATTACTTTTGTGGGCCATACCCACCAAATGGCTATCTACGGACTTGACCATGGTGTATTAAAAAAGAAAAAATTATTAAAATGCAGACTTTCTCTTGCAAAATCCAGGAGATATATTATAAATACCGGTAGTGTTGGACAGCCACGTGACAGCTATAATGAAGCTAAGTATATTATTTGGGATTCAGACCACTATACGATTGAATCAAGGTTTGTACCCTATGATTACCACAATGCTGCAAGAATGATTATAAAAGCAGGCATACCAAAACAATATGCTGAGGTGTTGAGAAATTAAAAAAAGGAGAACTAATGCACAAATTATTAAATGACAGCCCAGGCGAAAAAATTATGCTCCTGGGCAATGAAGCCATTGCAAGGGGTGCCATTGAAGCAGGAGTGGCATTTGCAACTACATATCCTGGAACGCCATCCTCTGAAATATCTTTAAATCTTTTCCAGATGTCCCAGGAGTCTGATTTATATTTTGAATACAGCACCAACGAGAAAGTTGCTCTCGAAGTTGCAGCCGCTGCTGCAAATTCAGGACTTCGTACTTTTTGTATGATGAAACATGTAGGCCTTAATGTTGCGGCAGATCCTCTAATGACTCTTGCCTATGTTGGCGTAACAGGGGGCATGGTTATTTTGACTGCTGATGACCCTTCCATGTTTTCAAGCCAGAATGAGCAGGACAACAGATACTATGCAAAATTTGGTAATTTTCCAATGCTTGAACCCTCTTCAGTGCCTGAAGCCAAAGAGATGATCAAATATGCAT
>JAOZRI010000324.1 GCA_029940235.1 Desulfobacula sp.
AGATATTCCCCAATCCTGGTATGAAAAGGCTGAAATTTTAAAATCTCCACCCGGACCTGTTATGGGTGAATCCACTGAACCGAAATCTGTTAAAACTGAATCTACTAAAAAGCTTAAAACCTCAAATAATGCAACAGGTATTTTCCCTGTGATCCACTGTAAACAGGAAATCCCATGCAACCCATGCAGTACGGTCTGCCCTGAAAAATCAATTCAAATGCAGGGAGATCCCATTAAAGGCCTGCCCATATTCAATGGTAAATGCAAAGGGTGTTTAAAATGCCTGACTATCTGTCCAGGACTTGCCATCACCCTTGTGGATTACCGAAAAGACAGTGAAAATCCTGTTGTTTCTCTTCCCTATGAAATCTCCAATATTGAGATTAAGAAAAATGATACCATTGCATTGGTGAATATGGATGGGAACCCATTGGGTATTTCTGAAGTTCTTGGTGCAAAGGCAACAAAACACAGTGATAAAACCTGGATTATAAGAGTAAAGGCTTCCAAAGATATAGCTCAACAAGTAGCAGGGTTTACCATTCAAGACAAAAAAACAGGCAGACAATTAACAAAAAAAATTCCCCTTGATCACATCCAGGATGATGAAATTGTCTGCCTTTGCGAGAGAGTTACAGCAGGTCAGATCAGATATCTTGTCCAGCAGGGCATGACAGATATGAACCAGATCAAAGCTGTCACAAGAGCTGGTATGGGGCCCTGCGGATATAAAACCTGCGAAAACCTGATGAAACAGATTTTCAATGCTGAAAAAATTGCTCAAAATAAAATTGTCAATAATGTTCGACGACCTTTATATATTGAAGTACCCCTTGGCAAATTTGCCTTTGGCGGTTTGCCTCTGGAGGTTAACCATGAAAACCTATGATGTAATAATTATTGGAGCAGGCTCTGTTGGTGTTCCTGCAGCTCTTTCCATGGCGCAGAATAAACTCAAGGTTCTTGTGATTGATGCTCTCGCTTCTGTTGGACAGGGGCAGAATAAAAAAGCCATTGGCGGAATAAGAGCAAGTCATTCAGACAAAGGCAAAATTTCCATCTGCCAAAGAAGTATAGAGATATTTTCCACCTGGCAAGAGTTCCATGGCAACGATATAGGCTGGATGCAGAATGGGTACAGCTTCCCTGCATATACCAGTGTTGATGCACAGAAATTAAAAGCGTTAATGAAGATTCAAAAATCTTTTAACCTCGATATTAACTGGCTTTCCCCTGAAGAGTATCTTGAAATCGTCCCGGGAATCAGCAAAGAAAATCTTAAAGGTTCCACGTATTCGCCAGAAGATGGCAGTGCTTCTCCTTTGCTTGCTATCCAAGCCTTTTATTTTAAAAGCATTGAATATGGTGCCCGATACAGGTTTAATGAACAAGTTAAAGCCATTACAATTGTAAATAATAAAGAGATAAGAATCAAAACAGATAAAGATGAATATTGTACCCAAAAGATTATTAATGCTGCTGGAAATTATGCAAAAAATATTGGTAAACTGATCAATCTTGACTTTCCTGTTGAACCGGACAGCCATGAAGGTGCTATTACAGAAGCGGTTCAAAGATTTTTTGGTCCCATGATTGTGGATTTAAGAGCGTTAAAAGATCCTGCCACACAGGATTCAGCTAATTTTTATTTTTACCAGAACAATGAAGGCCAGGTAATTTTCTGCCTGACACCCCAACATCTCATGAAGGGTAGTGACAGCAAATCCACATCAATATTTCTTCCCCAGGTGGCAAAAAGAATGGTAACTCTTTTTCCAAAACTTGCCAATCTTAAAGTGAGAAGAACCTGGCGGGGACAGTATCCCATGACTCCAGACGGATTTCCCATAGTGGGAGAGATAGATGAATTTCCCAATTTTATCAATGCAATCGGTATGTGTGGTCAGGGTTATATGATAGGGCCGGGTCTTGGAGAGTTATTAGCAAGAATTGTGACTTGTGAGTTGACAGAAAATGATATCGATATTTTAAAACATTTTAATTTAAAAAGAGAATTTTCAGAAACAGAACAATTTAAATAAGACTAACCTCTAATTACCCAAATTACTGTGCTGGTCAATAGATATAAAAGATTAAGGGGCTTACCAAAACAATGTTTAAAAAAGCAAAACAGAACAGAGTCTTCCAAGATGTTGTTGAACAGATTCAAGATGCCATTTTCAATGGCAAACTTAAACCTGGTTCAAAGCTTCCACCGGAACGGACATTAAAGGATATGTTTGACACCAGCCGTGGAACCTTAAGGGAGGCTTTAAGAGTTCTTGAACAAAAAGGATTAATTGATATAAAACTTGGGGTTGCAGGAGGAGCCATTGTTAAACGCATTGATGCAGAACCCATGATTGAATCCTTAGCGCTGTTAATTCGTTCAGGGGAAGTCAGCCTTAAACATCTTGCAGAGTTTCGAATTATAATTGAAGGCAACATAATGGAGCTTGCTGCCAAGCGTGCCACAAAAGAAGATATCCAGAATCTTGAAGTGTTATTTAATAAGGCAAAGACCTGTTATAAAAATAGTGACTGGGAAAATTTCCTTAAAATTGATGAGAAAATGCATACCCATATTGGTATTATGACCCGCAACCCTGTGTTCCAGTTTGTGCAAAAAAGTATTCACGATAATATTCATCAATATTATGAAGAGTATCTTCCCATGAATAAAAAAAGAACGCTGGAAAATCTTACAGACTTTGGAAAAATTATTGCTGCTCTTAAAACCGATGATGCAAAAACAGCATCCTCAATTATCATGGATCATGTTAAACGGTTTAATGATAAAATGCAGGAACATGAATAAAATAATATTGAATAGGCGAGTGCAGGGTCTATGCCCTTTCTAACTTTTATTCATTTCATAGTGTCGAATAACAGATTTTACTCCATTTATCATACTGACATTTCCAAAACAAAAACATTTAATAAACAAGGCTTCCTTGAGGTTTAAAGTTTTGAATATCTGCTTTTGAGAACATCCTTTTTCCCAGAGTTCAACAATACTGCCATATAGATCTTCCAAAAATCCAAGTTTATTTTTTATGTATTTCTTTCCATGTTCAAGCTTTGGATGATGGGCACATAAAAGAGTTTCAAAATCTAATTTTAAAACCTTTTTTAAGGATGAGATCTGAAGTCCCATATCTTCATCTGATCGGAAAAACTTGATTTTATCTCCAAGATAAAGATCTCCTGAAAAGAGAACTCCTGCAT
>JAOZRI010000325.1 GCA_029940235.1 Desulfobacula sp.
TCAAGGGTAATCTGGATTGAAAATTTTTTTATCTTTTTATCAAGTTGGGATAAGAGATCTGCAACTTCATTAACGCTGTCTTTATCGGATTCTTCAAGGGCAAGTTCAAGAAGTATTTCTGCATCTTCAATATTGTTATAAATATTTTCCCAGGTTTCAATAAGGTTTGAAATGTATGTTCTCTCTTTTAAAAGAGTGGCTGCCTTATCAGCATCGTTCCAGAAATCTTTTTGAGAAATGATATGTTCAAGTTCGCGGAAACGGTTTTGTTTGACAGGCAGGTCAAAGATACTCCTTGAGTTTGTCCGCTGTGGAATATATCTCTTTGATATCCTGTTTTAATTCTATACTCATTGTATTATCTCCTGTTAGCCGTCAACCTTGTTTTAATCCTGAATCATCAAAAGTTATAAATCTTTTTAACATGAAAAGTATATTATTTGCAAGTTTCAACCATGGGGCTACAAGGTGAATTGATCAAAATGGGTTATGTGGACTTTTTTTACCACAAATATCCAGGAAAGGACGGCAAAAATTGTAAGGGCTGAACCCATGGCAAAGAGATCGCCATGCCTTGTATAAAAACTGATACTGGTTAAAACAGGAACCTGGCAGGTGACTGCCCTGTCTGTGAATAGAGACGTTGCTGCAATGACTTCACCTTTTGGGTCAATAAACCCTGAAATTCCTGTATTGGCAGCTCTGGCCATGGTTCTGTGATTTTCAATAGCTCTAAATACTGCAATGGAAAAATGTTGCATGGCAGCAGAACTGTGTCCAAACCAGGCATCGTTGGTGATTGTGGTAAGTATATCAGCTCCGTTTTCTACAAACTTTGAAGCAATGGAAGGGAACAAGATTTCAAAGCAGATAAGCATCCCTGTTTTACGTGTAACCTTTAGAGTACGGGTGTCTTTTTGGTTATCTGTTACCTGCAGGTTAAGCGTTTTTTTCAGGGTGTTATCATTGAATACAAGGGGGGTAAATGACTGTTTTCCAGGAGAGAAATTTCCTGCCTGGGCAGTGATTTTGCCAAGAAAAGTCAAATATTTTCCAAAGGGCACGTACTCTCCAAAAGGAACAAGGTGATGTTTATCATAGATTCCTGAAATATTGGCAAACTGGTCCAACATATAGACCCTGTTATAAAATTTGGTCTCCTCTTTACCATGCTCAAAAGCAGGACTTCCAATAAGAAAATCTGATTGAGATGATTTAACGCACCTGTCCACATGTTTGGATAGTCCTTTTTCAAGCCCGTAATAAAACGGCAAGGCTGTTTCCGGCCAGATAACAAGATCTGGTTGTTTTTTAATCTGGCTTTTGGAGAGCTGAATATATTTTTCAATGGTTTTAATTTTAAATTCATCACTCCATTTTAAATCCTGTTTAATATTACCCTGGATAATGGCGATTTTTGTTTTTTGGGCTTTTTTGATTTGAGAATCAATAATATTGATTCTCTGGCTTCCATAAGTATAAGCACAGGTAATCAGAACAATAGTATAAATAAGTGGGACAATATATTGTCTTTTCAATCTTGTTTTGAAATTAATCCAGAGAAGAGCCAGAGAACTATTTACAAGAACTATGATAAAAGAGACTCCATAGACTCCTGTAAAATCAGCAATCTGGATCAAATTAAGATTTTTAAACTGGCTGTACCCCAGAGTTCCCCATGAAAAACCTGTAAAGGCATAGGTTCTGATATATTCAAGGCCTGTCCATAGGCATGCTGTCAGTAAAGGCAGAAAATATGAAGCAGTGATTGATTTTTTACCCCATTTTAATATTTTCAAGGTCAAGGAAAAAACAGCAGGATATAAGGCAAGGTATAGGCATAAAAGAGTCAGCACACCAATAGCAAAAATAATATGAAGCCCGCCATATACATGAATAGTTGGGACAATCCAGTAAATAAGAGTTGTAAAAAAAGTAATGCCTGTAACTAATCCAGCATAAAAAGATTCTTTATGTGTCATGGATTGTATGGATACAAGCAGGGGAGTCAAGGCGATAAAAGCAAGATAGGAAATACTGGTATCAGGGAAAGATAATGTCAAAATCAGGCCGCTTGTCAAGGCGGGAAAGTATTTAAGCCATAATTGGGTATTTTTTTTAGCAATCATTCATTTATTGTCTTTATTTTTTTTAAAAATTTGTTATACTTAACAATAAGCCAATAAGCAGTCAAATTATGAAATCGTCAAAAAAGAATTTAAATGGAAATTTCTGATAACAGAGTTGACAAATTGTCCAGGAAACAATCTAAAGTTTTTACCCATGTCCAGAGAGATCTGTTACAATCCTCTGATGTTGATAATCTTGATTTAAATCCCGGAGAGATGAAAGCTGTACTGGATTCAACCCCTGCCGGGATTGGAATTATAAAGGGCAGGATTATTGATTGGATCAATGATGCCTTCTGCTCAATGCTTGGATATGACCGGAAATTTTTGATCAAAAAAAATACCAGAATTTTTTATGCTGATCAGAAAGAGTATGACAGGGTTGGAAGGGATTTATATCCAAAAGTTAAAAAACATGGAACAGGTATTGTTGAGACAAGGCTGGTAAAAAAGGATGGTAAAATACTCAATTGCAGGATCAGGGCTTCTCAACTCAATAAACAGGATACTTCCAAGGGAATGATTTTTGTCATCACTGATATTTCAGAGCTTAAAATGCTGCAGATCCAACTTCATCAATCCCAGAAAATGGAAGCAATAGGTGTGCTGGCCGGTGGCGTGTCCCATGATTTTAACAATATTTTAATGGGAATCCAGGGACATCTCTCCTTGATGCAGATTGATATAAACGATGTTGAAAAAGCTCAATCCCATACAAAACAGATAGAACGACTTGTTAAAACAGCTGCAGATCTTACAAGGCGGTTGCTGGGATTTGCTAGGGGAGGGAAATATCAAATTTCTGTATTAAATCTTAATGAATTGATTCCACTTGCTTTAAATATTTTTGCACCCACAAGAAAAGATATTATTGTGCATGAATCCTATGATAAACAGTTGTATTTTGTTGATGCCGATCAAACACAGCTTGAGCAGGTATTGGTGAACCTTTTGATAAATGCATCCCAGGCCATGCCTGAACAGGGAGAAATATTTATAAAAACAGAGAATATTTTTATTGAAGAAGATCATGAATACCCTTTTGAGGTTCATTCTGGTAAATATATTAGAGTGACAATAAAAGATACCGGCATTGG
>JAOZRI010000326.1 GCA_029940235.1 Desulfobacula sp.
TTTAAAAGTTAACGTTGTTGCCAGTGGTCATCGACACTATAGCTATTATAGAGACAATATCGGCTCCAGAAAACCAGCTATTTTATCAAGTCCTTCATCTACACTTGGCGATACCAGGGACCAAAATGTCGGATGTTTCATGTGGCTCATGGATATTAATTCAGGTAACAAAACAATTGTATCTCGTCAGACTATATGTGCGGCTTGATATGCTTATTTAAAAGATAATAAGGAAGGAGAAATGATTGACCTTGGCTACCACAACCCCCAAACATGAACAGCTATAATTATATCAATATTTAAATATTTTTTGATCTTTAAAGTTGAAGCTGGCGACCATTAATGCGGTGTGAATAACAAAAACATAAAACTGGTAATCAAAGCACATTTGAATTTCATATTTTTTTAATTGCTATAATTTATTTTCTTGACATATCATTTTGAGGCTTGTGTAGCTTTTTTGACCGGTCGATAAGTAAGTTGAATAAAAAAATAATCTAAAGGTTATGAATGGATACAAAAAAGCAAATTTATCTGAAGGCCTCAGAAATGTTTCTACACCATGGCTATGATCGCACTCCCATGTCTCAGATTGCGAAAGAGGTTGGTATTAGTAAAGCCGGTCTATATCATCATCACCCCTGCAAAGAGAGTCTCCTTTTTGATGTCATAAAATATTTTAACGAGAAGAATTTTATTCCTACTTGTAAAGAGGCAATCAAGATTTCGGACCCTGAAAAACGGCTTTTGTTTTTTTTTAAAAAATTTATTGAAACGATGTATGCAGACTCTTCAGCACGTATTTTGATGCATGAAGCAAATAAACTTGAACCTCATCACTTTGATGAAGTTAAAAAAAGTTGGCAGATGGCCTATGGTTTGCTTAAAGATGCAATATCTGAAATGCAAGCCTCTGGTAAAGTAAAAAAAATAAACAGTTCATATGCTGCGTTTGCTGCGATTGGAATGTGCAGTTGGATGTTTTATTGGATTGATTATTCACGGAAGGATAGTCCAGAAGAATTGGTTGAAACCTTTCTTGAAATCTTTATGCGGGGAATTATCAAATAATTTGGATAACAATATAGAATATTTCCAACCACTCGGATAATGGGTCGTAGTTCAGCTCGGCCCTGACACCATCACAGTCGAATAGAATCCAAATTCTTTGAAAGTAGAAAATCAACCTTTATTGGAAATTAGCAGTATCGCTTAAAACTCAATTTCCAGAACAAGTTTCATATTAACAGGAGGAAGTCATATGGACTACATATCTATACTCCCGATACAAGCTTTGCATGGTCTAGTTTACGGCATGCTCTTATTCTTACTGGCCTCGGGACTCACCCTTATTTTCGGGATGATGGGTGTATTGAATTTTGCCCATGGTGCACTCTATATGCTCGGTGCCTACCTTTCTTTTACAGTGCTCCTTTGGACAGATCAATTCTGGCTCAGCTTGATCATCGTCCCTGTACTGGTGGGTTTTATAGGGGTATTTATTGAGCGGGTTTTTCTGCGAAAAGCGCATGCCCATGGTCACGTTGCTGAACTATTAGTGACTTTCGGAATAGCCTATATTCTTGAGGATGTTGTAATGATTTTATGGGGCTCTGAGCCCCTGAAAGTTGAAATTCCGGCAATTCTTGCAGGATCATTATCCATGTTTGGCGTTACTTACCCCACGTACCGTCTATTTATCCTGGCCGTATCTTTGCTGGTATTTGTCTTGTTATTTTTAACTCTTATAAAAACCCGGGCTGGAATTATCGTACGTGCTGCTGTGGATAATAAAGAGATGGTGAGTGCGCTGGGATTCAATGTTCCCCTGGTCTTCTTAGTCGTCTTTGGAGTCGGGGCTGGATTGGCAGGGTTGGCCGGAGTCATAGGCGGCCCTTACCTGATGACACACCCTGGCATGGGCGCTGTGATCCTCATTGACCTATTCGTTGTTATCGTGATTGGAGGTTTGGGTTCAATCAAAGGGGCGCTTTTGGCAGCGATATTGATAGGAACAATTCAGTCCTTTGGAATCCTTTTTATACCCCAATTTGCACTCTTTTTTCAGTACTTGCTCCTTGCAGTTGTGCTTATTTTTAAACCGGAAGGTCTATTAGGAGGTAGCAAATGAAACATTCTCATATATATAAATGGTTGCTTCTCATCTTTTTTTTAGCTCTTCTATTTTTTTTACCCATGCTCATATCGGAATTCAGTCTTAGCTTGGTGATTACAATGCTAATAATGTCTTTGTTTGCCATTGGTTTTAATATCCTTTTTGGTCAGGCAGGACTGCTCTCATTTGGTCATGCCGCATACTTTGGGACAGGGGCCTATACATCCATACTCGTGTATCAGCACTTTGGACTCTCTTTGTTGCCCGGCATTCTGGCAGGCGGCATATGCAGTGTTATATTAGGTGTGCTTTTAGGCGTTTTTATTGTTCGATTGGGCGGTATGCCCTTTGCACTGCTTAGTCTGGCATTCAATATGGTTATTTTTTCAGTCGCTGAGAAGTGGCGGGCACTTACCGGCGGTGAGGATGGAATAGCCATGCAGCGCCCAGACCTTTTCATACCAGGGTTTGGGTCCATTGACATGTTTCCCACTATAAATTTTTATTATTTTGTTCTCATTATTGTTGTACTGTGTATAGCCTATTGCTGGTGGTTCACAAAAACA
Organism: Desulfobacula sp.; assembly: GCA_029940235.1. Lineage (GTDB taxonomy): Bacteria > Desulfobacterota > Desulfobacteria > Desulfobacterales > Desulfobacteraceae > Desulfobacula. Next base: position 2,683 of record JAOZRI010000326.1, read on the forward strand.
CCTCTGGGCCGGCTCACTTTGTGCATTAGAGAGAACGGGGAACGGGCGGGCTTTATTGGCTTTAACACCTATGCGACGAAACTCTTAGTATATCTCATTTCTGCATTTTTCTGCGGAGTGGCCGGGGCCCTGGCCTCATCTTTTCAAGAGTTTGTTTCTACTTCAATGATACATCTGCACCAATCCGGGGATATCTTAATTACAACCTTTGTCGGCGGTATCGGCATATTCTGGGGGCCAATTGCAGGCGTTTGTTTCCTCACTTATCTTAACGATACCTTGAGTTCGTTCACCGAGCACTGGGTACTCATTCAAGGCGCTATCTTTATAGCCCTGGTCATGTATGTTCCGGATGGGATAAGCGGTTTGACGATGCGTATGAAAGCCCGGCTCTTTGACCGATTTAAATAAAAAAGGATAAATATGATGGAGAACACAACTATTTTAGAAACAATTGATCTCTACAAGGATTTTGGGGGCCACAAGGTTATAAAAGGACTCTCTCTCTCCTTAGACAGAGGAAAGCGGCATGCTATACTTGG
>JAOZRI010000043.1 GCA_029940235.1 Desulfobacula sp.
TATTATCATGATATTGGAAAACTGGATCAAAAATTATATTTTATTGAAAACCAGGCCGATGGAAAGAACAGACATGATAAAATCTCTCCTTCCATGTCATCCCTTGTTTTAATAGGACATGTTAAAAAAGGAGTTGAGCTTGCAAAGACAAACAGACTTGGCAATGAGATCATTGAAGGGATTACTCAACATCATGGCACTTCTTTGATTAAATATTTTTATCAAAAAAGCCTGAAAATTGGTAATACCACTGTAAAGGAAGAAAATTTCAGGTATCCAGGACCCAAACCCCAAACCAGAGAAGTGGGTATTGTGATGCTTGCTGATGTTGTTGAAGCAGCTGTTAGAGCACTGGAACGCCCCACACCCGCCAGGATTCAGGGACGTGTAAAAGAGTTGATCAATGATATTTTTGCAGACGGACAATTGGAAGAGTGTGAATTGACTTTAAGGGATCTTCACCAGATTGCAAAAAGCTTTAATAATATTTTAACCAGTATTTATCACAGCCGCATAGAATATCCAGATAAAGCCACTGGAAAAATTCAGGGGAAGAACCAGGGTAAAAACATAGAGAAGAAAAAAGAAAAAAATGGAAGAGATACTGATAGACAATCAGCAAAAAAAGAACATACCAACGGAAATGGTCAGGCAAAAGATAAAACAGATCTTAAGCGCCTTGGATTATAATTCCACTGAAATATCTGTGGTAATTACTGATAACAGTCAGATACAACAACTTAATAAAATATATAGAAATGTTGACAAACCAACAAATGTTCTGGCATTCCCCATGCAGGAAGGTCAATTTGGAGATATTACTCCAGGGCTTCTTGGAGATCTTGTTATCTCCTGCGAGATTGCTCAAAAAGAGGCAGATAATGCAAATATCACCCTTATGGAGAGGATATCCCAGCTCTTGATTCATGGGATCCTGCATTTAATTGGATTTGATCACGAAACAAGTGATATTGATGCCCGAAACATGGAAGATAAAAGCCTTGCAATTTTAAGACAAATTGAAACCAATAAAAATTTGAATGCATTTTAACGGAGGAATTAACCTATGGCTCAACTTGCAGTAAATGTGGATCATGTGGCAACTTTAAGGCAGGCAAGGGGTGGAAGTACCAATTATCCAGAACCTGTTGCAGCTGCTGTTGCAGCTGAAACAGCAGGTGCTGATGGAATTGTTGTTCATTTAAGAGAAGACCGCCGCCATATAAATGAGCGGGATGTCAGGCTGTTAAGAAAAATTGTATTATCCAAGCTTATCCTGGAGATGGGTGCCACAAGCGAAATGCTTGGAATTGCACTTGATATAAAACCTGACTGTGTAACCCTTGTTCCTGAAAAAAGAGAAGAGTTAACCACAGAGGGAGGTCTTGATCTTATTACCCATGAAAACCATATAAGAGAAGCTGTTTCAACCCTGAAAAATTCTGGAATTGCAGTATGTATATTTATTGATCCTGATCTTGACCAGATCAAAGTTGCCCATAAAATTGATGCTGACATGATTGAAATTCATACCGGGGCTTTTTGCGATGCCATAACTGATATTCAGAGACAGAAAGAATTTGACAGAATTATTAATTCCGCCAAAATTGGCTCCAAACTCAAACTTGAAGTAAATGCCGGCCATGGAATCTGCTATAATTCCATTAAAGCTTTTGCAGGGCTTAACGAGATCAATGAATTCAGCATAGGCCACAGTATTATTTCACGAGCGCTGCTCACAGGAATGGAACAGGCTGTCAGGGATATGAAAGAACTTATTTTCAGACTTTGATTTTTCATGGCCACAACAAGATCTCACATACTCTGTGCTATTTTCAGACAATTAAAAGCACGTCCAGGCTTTGATTCCATTGGTATTGAAAACTATCGAAAACTTCTTGAAAAAAGTGCCCTTGCATTTAAGCCTGATAACTCCATAAAAAAAGAGTCGTTTTATATTAATACGATTCAAGCTCAATGGCTGGAGCCTGAACTTTATAATGAAAAACATATAATCATGTATATCCATGGTGGAGGATATGTTGCAGGATCAATAAAGTCCCATAGAGACCTTGCATCGCGAATAGCCCAGGCCTGTGAGGCAAAAGTTTTGATCTTTGATTATAGACTTGCCCCGGAGCATCCTTTTCCAGCAGGGCTTGAAGATGTAAAAACCACTTATCAATGGCTGATAGATGCATATACAAATGAGTATAAAATAAGTATTGTTGCTGATTCTGCAGGAGCTGGTCTTGCCCTTGGTCTTTTATCTATTCTGTTAAAAGAAACAAAGCCTTTGCCAGTCTGCGCAGTATTGCTCTCACCCTGGGTGGACCTTGAATGTAAAAATCAATCCCTTGTTGAGAATGCCAAAAAAGACCCTTTGCTGAATCTTAGCGCTTTAAAAAGCACAGCCCGGCTTTATACAGACCATGATAATTTATCAGATCCTCTGATATCTCCAGTTAACAGTGATTTTACAGGAATATGCCCCATCCTTATTCAAACAGGGGAAAATGAAGTTTTAATTGATGACTCAAAAAACCTGGCACAGAAATTAGAAAACAGAGGTGCAATTGTCCAGCTCGATATCTGGAAAGAGATGTTTCATGTATGGCACTATTTTGCCAGATACCTGCCAGAAGGCAAACAAGCCATAAAAGAGATTGGTAATTTTATTAAAAAACATTCACAAAAATAAGTGTTTATATTTGAGCTAATATAAAACATTAAATCAAAACAAGGTGATAACAAGGCATATTATTAAAAGGAGAGACCATGAACTTTACAAAATTTCCAAGAAGACAATATCTGCAAGGTGAAACTCCCATTGAATTCTTACCTTCATTAACCAGAGCTATTGGCAATGATGTTAATATTTATATCAAACGTGATGACCTGCTTCCCGGCTCTGCCGGAGGTAATAAAACCAGGAAACTTGAATTCTGCATTGCAGATGCCCTTGAAAAAGGAGCAGACACAATAATTACCTGTGGTGCTATACAATCCAACCACTGCCGTTTAACACTTTCATGGTCGGTAAAAGAAAATCTTGACTGCCATCTGATCCTTGAAGAGCGTGTTGCAGGCACATACAACAAGGAAGCCAGCGGTAATAATTTTTTATACCAGCTTCTTGGAGTAAAAAGCATTGAAATTGTGGAAGGCGGCACAGATCTAATGGCTGTCATGGAGGAAAAGGCTGAAGTCCTTAAAAAAGAAGGTAAAGCGCCCTATATAATCCCAGTCGGAGCTTCCAATGCAATTGGGGCTCTTGGGTATGCAGCCTGTGCCGAAGAGACCATGAATCAGCTTAATAATATGCATCTTGATATTGATCATATTATTATACCGTCCGGCTCTGCTGGAACCCATGCAGGAATGATTACCGGCATGGTTGGTATCAACATGAATATTCCCATTACTGGTATTAATGTTTCACAGTCAAAAGAGGAAAAAGAGGAAAAAGTTTATAAACTTGCCTTGGAAACTGCTGAAAAATTAAATATCACAGGCAGTATTGCACGCAGCGATGTTGTCTGTTTTGATGAATATGTTGGAGAAGGATACTCTATTCCAACAGATTCCATGGTGGAAGCCGTAAAACTTTTTGCCAGAACAGAAGGAATCCTCCTTGATCCTGTATATTCAGGGAAAACAGCTGCCGGACTTATTGACCTTGTCCGCAGGAACCATTTTACAAAGGGTGCAAATGTACTTTTTCTGCATACTGGCGGCTCTCCAGCTCTGTATGCATACATGGACACCTTCAGATAGTGTTTGAACGTAAACTCACCCATCTGTGTCGTTGCTTCAAATTTTTTAAATCCTCATGTACTACAGTACACTCCGGTTTAAAAATTTCTTGCGCCTTGCATATGGGCAAGTTTACGTCCAAACACAGTTTTTCGACCAACCACCATGTGGCGGATCTGATTTGCCACCACACAATAACCCTGGTTTCTGACCTTTAGGTTAAAGGGCAGAAACCAAAATATGAAAGAATCAAAGTTCTCAGCCTGTTCTTTCATATAAAAGTATAAGGGGAATATTTATGGCTGAAAAAACAGTGGGTATTATTGGGGGAATGGGGCCGGAAGCAACTGTTGATCTTATGCAGCGTATCATCCGCCTTACACCGGCTCTTGATGATATTGATCACATCAGATGCCTTGTGGACAGTAACCCAAAAATTCCTTCAAGGATAAAAGCTATTATCGACAAAAAGGGAGAAGACCCGGGCCCGTATATTGCTGACATGGCAAAAGGGCTTGAGTCCTGGGGAGCTGATTTCCTTGCAATTCCCTGTAATACAGCCCACTATTATTATGATATAGTTCAGGGTGCTGTCAATATCCCTGTAATTAATCTCATAGACCTTGTATGTGATCATGTTAAAACAAAATTGTCTAAACCTGATACAATCAGGGGGCAAACCGACAATCATATCAGAAACAAAATCGGAATCCTTGCTTCCCCTGCTGTTAAAATAACAAAACTTTATTCATTAAAACTGAAAAAATCAGATATCCAGGATATATGGCCTGACCCTGATTATCAGAAACTTCTTTTAAACGTTATCAGGAGAATAAAAAAAGGCAATATAAATTCCAGCGTACATCAGGATTATTTAAAAGTGTGTGAAAACCTTGTCAATAAGGGAATTGGATCCGCAATTATTGCATGTACCGAGCTTAGTCTCCTTGATAAAAGCACACCCTTAGAGACAGTTGATGCCGCAGAAATCCTTGCCATGGAAATTGTCCGGCAGGCGATTAATAAATACTAAATTGTTTTTCATCCCGTCAGAGGTGTGTGGAGAGATGATACCTCTGACGGGATGAATTGTAAGTTAATAAACAAATTTTAGGAAAAGTAAGTATTATTTCTTCTTTTCCATGGCTTTTTTGAGCAAATCACCCATTGTTCCCAAAGATTGTGATGTTTTACTGTCTGCAAACTGTTTCCAGTTATCTCCCTCTTTTTGATCCGGTGAAGTCAATGTGATTCTTCTCTGGTCTTCATCAACTGCCTGGATCATTATAGAAACAGTATCACCTGGCCTTAACTTGTCAAAGTCTGAAGATTTTTCAGATTTGCTGATATTCGACACAGGCATCAAACCTGTGACACCCGGTTCAAGATTAATAAAAAGACCAAATTGCTCTTTTTTTTCAACGACTCCTTGAACAATGGAATTGATTTCATATTTAGTGGAAACGCCTGTCCAGGGATCGCCGAGAGCATCTTTAATACTCAGTGAAATTCTCTTGGAATCCATATCAATGGATTTTATAACCACCTGTACCATTTCATCTTTCTGGACAACATCATCTGGTCTGAGTACTCTTTTTGTATGACTCATTTCACTGATATGAACCAGGCCGTCCACACCAGGAGCAATCTCAACAAAGGCACCAAAGGAAGTCAGTCTAACAACCTTTCCTGTTACTTGATCTCCGGTATTAAACGTTGTTTCAAGGCTGTCCCATGGATTGGAAGATGTCTGTTTCAAGGAGAGGGAAATTTTCAGATTACTGGACTCTTCTGATGATTCAATTTTCAACAATTTTACATTCACACTGTCCCCGGGCTGAACAACTTCTTCGGGCTTTTCAAGATGGGACCATGAAAGTTCTGAAATATGTGCCATTCCCTCAACACCAGGAGTTAATTCGATAAAAGCTCCATAGGACATCAATTTTGTAATAACACCCTGAACCACGTCCCCCTCTTTTACTTTATCAAAAAATATTTTTTGCTGCTCTTTTATCTCTTCATTTAGCAGATCCCGCCTTGATACAACAATATTTCTTCCACCCTCTTCAAATCTTGTAATCAAAAAGTGATATGCCTGCCCCACATAATCTTCCTGGATCTCAACATATTTTACATCCATCTGGCTTACAGGGCAGAAAGCTCTTTTTCCCAGAATATCCACACTGAAACCACCTTTGATCACTCCTGTCACCTTACCTTCAACAGGTGTTCTGTTCCGGGATGCATCCTGGAGCATATTTGCCTTACCCGCTCCAGAGATAGCCTTGGACAGAATAATTTCACTCTCACTTGATGAAACAACATAAAGCTTTACAATATCGCCAACTTTAAATACAAATTCACCATTTTCATCAACAAGTTCTGTTTTTTCCACAACACCATCACTTTTAGTTCCGGTATCAACATAGACCCTTGCCTCGCCAATGGAAATAATCTCGCCTTCGACCATATCACCATCGCTCAACTCCTGGCCTATTTTTGAATCATATGACTCAAAAAGTTCGGCAAAACTCATCTCTTCTGTATCTTCAAATCCACTGTTATCATCAATCGAGTCTGTCATGTTTATTCTCCAAAAAATAATTTTTAATAAAAATAGTGAACCAAAATATAACTATAGTTACAAAAAAGCAATATAGAACAAGTATAATTTTTAAGGTACATAAAAAATATAAAAGGCACAACTAATGGAAATAATGTTTTTCAGTTAACTTGTGCAGGAGCGCATATAATTAATCACTATGCAATCTGTTTATAATTGTCTGGGCAAGGGTTTTATTAATCCCGGGCAGGGCAGCAATTTCATCTATTAATGCCTTTTTAAGGTGACTTACACCCTTGAAATGGTTTAATAATACTTTTCTCTTTTTTGGACCAATGCCGGGAATGGCATCAAGCCCTGAAAGCCCTGCCCTTTTTTCACGACGCTTTCTCTGGAATGTGATGGCAAATCTGTGGGCTTCATCCCTCACCTGCTGCAACAGGTATAATGCTTTTTGTGCCTGACTGGTATTTAAAGGATTGGAACGGCCTGGAATATAAATTTTATCAAACTTTTCACCCTTTGCTTCATTTTTTTTAGCAAGACCTGCAACCAAGAATCTGTTTTCAATATTCAATTGCCTTACAACCGCCATTGCCATGGAAAGCTGACCCTTGCCGCCATCAACAACAAGAAGATCTGGATATGGCATCTCATCACTTTTTTTTGAAAACCGCCTCTCCAGCACCTGGTACATATAGGCATAATCATCCTGAAAATCCAAATCTCGGATAATGTATTTTCGATAAGCCTTTTTATAGGGTCTGCCATCTTTAAAAACCACCATGGAAGAGACAGGATCCTGACCTGAAAGATTTGAATTATCAAAACATTCAATGCGCGACGGCAGATTTTTCATTTTCAGCAATTCCTTGAGCATAACAATGGATGCCCGCTGTGCTTCCTCTTTAAGCAGTCTCTTTTCCAACTCCCTTGCAGCATTTATATGTGCCATTTTAACAAGACGTTTTTTTTCTCCGCGAACAGGAATACTGATTTTCACCTTTTTGCCTTTTTGCCGGGTAAATTTTTGTTCAAGAAAGTCTTTATTTTCAATAACCTGGTTTAAAAGAATAAAATGGGGCAAAAAATGGTGAGTCTTATAATATTGAATTAAAAATGCTGATAAAATTTCATCCTGTTTTTTCAAACCCAGCTCAAAATGATAATGGGCAGTATCAATCAGAGAGCCTGAACGTACAATCATCACAATAACCACTGCCCTGCCCTTTTTTGCTGTACATGCAATAATATCCCTGTCTTTCATATCAGGGCTGACAACAACCTGCTTTTCCATGATATTTTTAATGGCAGATATTGTATCCCGCACCTCGGCAGCTTTTTCATATTCCAGTGATAGAGAGTAATCTTTCATGCTGACATTTAATTTTTTTATTATCCGACCTGATCTGCCCTTTAAAAACAAAACAGCATCCTTAACTCTTTTTTTATACTCTATCTCCGGGATATCATTGCAGCAGAGCCCGAGGCATGCCTTGATCTGAAAATTCAGACAGGGTCGTGAGCGATTTTTAAACTGTGTATCTTTACACTGTCTTAATTTAAATATTTTTTGAATCTGTTTTAAAGTCCTGTTTACACTGCGTGCAGATGAATAGGGACCAAAATAGAGGGCTTTATCATTTTTTATTTTTCTGATCTTTTCAATGGCGGGATAGGCTTTGTGCATATCAATCCTGAGCAGGGGATAATTTTTCCCATCCTTTAAAATAACATTATATTTTGGATTGTGCTCCTTTATCAGGTTGGATTCAAGTATAAAGGCCTCATGGTCAGAAGAAGTGATAATGATTTCAAAATCTTTTATTGTTTCTATTAGAGCTGCAGTTTTTGCATCGTGATTATCTTTTTTTACAAAATAGGATGAGAGCCTTTTTTTAAGATTTTTAGCTTTGCCCACATAGATTATTTTACCTTTGGCATTTTTCATGAGATAAACACCAGGATTGCTGGGAGCCTGTCTCTGTTTTTCCATTATTGAAGCTGCATCTGACATATTTTGTAATTCTCAACTCTTAATTTTTAATTGAGGAGTTTTGCCCTGTTAAAATTTGCTATTATTCTTAATTCAAAATTTTTGGATATCCATGAGCTCCTTTATCTTATCCCTGTATTCTGCAGCTTTTTCAAATTCAAGGTTTTCAGCTGCAATTTTCATCTTATATTCAAGATCTTTAACAATATCCTCAAGGTTTAATTCCTGATCTTTATACTCTTTGAGCTCTTCATTCACAGATCCTTCAAGGCGAGGCTCAATCTCTTTTGCAGAGTAATCAAATATATTAATACTTTTCTGTATGGTTGTCGGCACAATATTATGTTTTTTATTATATGCTTTTTGAATTTTCTGACGCCTTTCTGTCTCAAAAACAGCTTTTTTCATGGAAGCAGTATTTTTTTCTGCATACATTATAACCCTGCCATAGACATTTCTGGAAGCCCTGCCGAAAATTTGAATAAAAGAGCGGAAAGACCTTAAAAATCCCTCCTTGTCTGCATCAAGGATAGCCACAAGGGAAACTTCCGGGATATCAAGGCCTTCGCGCAGTAAATTAATCCCGATAAGCACATCAAACAGGCCTCTTCTGAGATCTTGTATAATATCAATTCTCTCCACAGTACCAATATCTGAATGAAGATATTTCACCTTTACTCCAAGGTCAGCATAATAATCAGTTAAATCTTCTGCCATTCGTTTGGTCAGGGTAGTTACAAGTACCCGCTCTTTGGCTTCTACTCTCTTTACGATCTCTTCATAGAGATCATCAACCTGGGCTTTGGCACTGCGGAGCTCAACCTTTGGATCAAGAAGTCCTGTGGGCCTTACAATCTGTTCTGCTATTTTGCCAGCTGCCATTTCCATCTCATAATCAGCAGGAGTTGCAGATACATATACAATCTGCGGAACCCTCTTTTTAAATTCTTCAAACTGTAGAGGACGGTTGTCCATGGCAGAGGGCAGTCTGAACCCGTGTTCCACAAGGGTTGCTTTTCGCGACCTGTCAGCTTTGTACATTGCTCCAAGCTGGGACACAGAGATATGACTTTCATCAAAAAAAAGGAGGAAATTATCATCTATATAATCCAGTAAAGTTGGCGGTGGCTCCCCTGGTTTGCGCCCTGTAAGATGCCTGGAATAATTTTCAATGCCGTTGCAATAGCCTATTTCATTCAGCATTTCCAGGTCATATCTGGTTCGTTCATCAAGGCGCTGGGCTTCCACAAGCCTGTTGTTTTTATAGAGTTCATCAAGGCGTATTTTCAGCTCTTTTACAATTCTTTCAATTGCAAGTTTTCTGGTCTTTTTCTTGGTCACATAGTGGGATGCAGGGTAAATCACCATCTCACTGAAATTTCTAAGCACATCCCCTTTTAAAGGATCAATCTCCCAGAGTCCTTCAATTGTATCTCCAAAAAAATCAATACGCACTGCCTTGTCTTCTTCATAGGCTGGAAAAATCTCCACCCTGTCTCCTCTGACCCTGAAGACTCCACGGTGAAAATCTGTGTCATTACGTGTATATTGTATATTAACAAAGCTCTCTATCACCTTTTCCCTTGAAATATCCATATCCACGGCAAGTGTTATTCTTAAATCAAGATAATCTTCAGGTGCGCCAAGTCCATAGATACAGGAGACACTTGCAACCACAATAACATCCTTTCTGGCAAGGACAGATCTTGTGGCTGAATGCCGCATTTTATCAATGGCTTCATTAATTGATGAATCCTTTTGAATATATGTATCACTTGATGGTATATAGGCTTCGGGCTGGTAATAATCATAATAGGAGACAAAATATTCCACGCAGTTATCAGGGAAAAGCAGCTTGAATTCATTGTAAAGCTGTGCGGCAAGGGTTTTATTGGGAGCAATCACAAGGCTTGGTTTTTCAACATTTGCAATTACATTTGCCATGGTAAAAGTTTTGCCCGAACCTGTCACCCCGAGCAGCACCTGATGTTTATCTCCATTTAAAACACCTTTGGAAAGGTATTCAATGGCCTCTGGCTGATCCCCGGTTGGAGAAAAATTTGAAATCAGATTAAACAAACCCATATTATTTAAACCCGTACTGCTAATGATTATTTTTCAATTTACAATATCGCACATCTTTACAATAAATTTTTGCAATGATACCTTTGGATAATTGGCTTTACAAGCTAATTTATCAAACAGCTGTAATGAACCAGCTTGCCAAACAGGATAATGTGTTAAAAAAAGCAACAGATATTTTATGCAGTATTTAAACTTGTTAAAAAAGGACAAACATAGATGCCGGCACAATCAAAGATAAATGCCCAGTACAGAGGCAGCAAAGAAGCCAAAAGAAAATTTGAAAAAGCCCAAAAATACTTAAAACGTGAACAAAGGTAAAGGGATATATTCAAAGATTGAGCATGGTCAATCGTCTATCACAGAGGGAAGGGATGCTGTATAAAATCAAAAAGTCAAGGGACTTTTGTATCTTTAAATGTAAAAACTCAAGGGATTTATCAAAATCATGAATATTAGAAAATAGAGATTTTAAGGGAATTTAGAATTAATATCCCACACTGCCATGGCAGTCAGACCTTTATGTTTTCTTGAAATAACATTATCTTTTGAAATGCCTTCAAGATAGGGACGGATAATTTTTTCAAGCTCTTCATGGCTTTTTGTGCTTACTTTTTTAAAAAAAACTGTCTGCTTGTCCAACTCTTCTTCCACTGTGGCTGTCTGATTCCACTCAATTGTATTAAAGCTTATTTCAGGAAAATAGCCCATGGAAAACAGCAGATTTATTTTATACAAAATGCTCTGGGGTTTATCTTCCAGCGGGGTCTGTTTTATCATACTCCATAAATCAGAAAGAATTGGGTGGCTTCTTTTTGCAGCCCAGCCCTGCATGGCACACCCTTTTTTTGAGCATGCCATCATTTTAAAAAAAGATTCAGGGGTTGCAACACCCGGGGACATAAATGCAATGACAAGGTCAAAGTTTTTCTTCCACCCTCGTGCCTCTATATCAACTTTATGCCAGTCCTCATAAAAAATCTGGATATTTTTTTCAAGATCAGGTGTGAGATCTTTTTTAAATCTTGCAAGCATGCCTTTGGAAAAATCAAGGGCTGTTACCTCTGCACCATATTTTGCAAGTTCCATTGCAAGCATGCCTGTGCCGCACCCGATTTCAAGGACATTCATTCCATCAAACAGCAGGTCACAATTTTTAAGGGCTGATATTATCCTGCCAAGTCTGCGTTCCTTGATTTCATCCTTGTTTTGATTATAGGTACTTGCAGCATTGTCCCAGTATTCTGGTGTGGAAAAACCTTTGTGGACATTGAAGGTGTCATTTTTTTTATCGTTTTCCCACTGTTCTATCCAAAAATCTTTATTAAAAATATTATCCATGATTAAATTCAAAATTATATAGCTTCAATCCTCCTCTGGGTTAAAAACCCTTATTATATCATTGACAACGACATAGAGGGCTGGAACAAATAAAAGGGTTAAACCAGTTGCCGCAATAATACCAAAGCTGATACTTACTGCCATTGGAATTAAAAACTGTGCCTGGAAACTTGTTTCTAAAAGAAGTGGAAAAAGCCCTGCAACGGTTGTGACAGAAGTAAGTAAAACTGGTCTGAATCTGTTTTGTCCTGCCTCAATTACTGATTCAAAAATTTTACCCCCGGCTCTTACCTGGGAATTAATAAAATCAATTAAAATCAGAGAGTCATTTACCACAATTCCTGACAGTGCAACAATTCCAAAAACACTTATTATGGTAATATCAAGATTCATGACAAAATGCCCTATAATGGC
>JAOZRI010000327.1 GCA_029940235.1 Desulfobacula sp.
AAGAGTTGCTGGTATGAAAACCAATAAAATCGCTAACAGTGTTAATAATTTTTTTTCCATTTAAAACCTCCGCATATTGTTGAGATGGTAAATACCCCGTTGGCATATTTTTTTTGTAATCTAAGTTCATATTCATGAGAAGCAGAAAACATGCCAAAATAATATATGTAATTTAATCAATAAATAGTCCATCAATAAAAAAGCATTCACGCTATAGAGTAAAATAAATGACCCTATAGCGTGAATATACTAATCAGGATTAAAAATTGCTCAAATTACTTTTTTTGAGGGTTAAAGCTCTGGAAATATTTTGTCTTATCAAGGGCAGCTTCGTATTTATCATGCAGCTTGTGAAAAGCTTCTCTCTCTCCCATGCCATCTCTGTCCTTAATGAACATAAGATCTTTTTCATCTTTTGTATAGGCAATATTAGTGGACAGGGTATGGTAGGTAATGACTTCTTTTAAACAGGAGAGTCCGAGCCTGTCAGACATATGCCGTCTTGCAACTTTACCCATAACAATGGCATCCCTTGGCAGGATACTTATTGCTGTAGCAAGCCCATGTACTTCAGATGCCAGATCTTCAGCAGGAACTGTTTTAGTAACATAACCTGCCTCTTCAGCTTCTTTGCCATCAATGGTTCTGCCTGTAATAATCAGTTCATTAATTTTTTTGGTATGTCCCATGACCAGCTCCAAAGGAAGAGTGGGCAGTCCACCAAATGCAAGTCTCTGCCCTCTCTGGGAAAATTTTGCATCATCTGCTGCTACCACTATATCAGCGCACTTGGTAATATACAGACCAGCCTCAATAGCCCATCCATGTACCTGTACAATAACTACCTTGTTGCAGTCCAGAATAGCCTGGGGGAAACCGTACAACTCGTCTTGATCCACCTGTAGTCTCATTCGCTGGGAAGGTTTTGTGTCTAGTTCCCCGCCATACACCTTGTAAACAAAAGAGAGATCAAACCCTGCACAATAGTTTTTGCCTGCACCCCTTATAACAACAACCTTTACATTGTCATCAAGATTAGCTCTTTTCATGGCATCTTTTATTTCTCCGGTCATCTCACCAGGGCCAATGCTTATTGCATTTGCTTTGTCAGGTCTGTTCAGAGTTAGATACCAGACAAAAGGGGATTCGCTATCTTGTTCAAACAGTATTGTCTTATACTCTGCTTTATCAAAATCATAACTTACTTTCTTTTTTCCATTCTCACTCATCTGTATTTCTCCTTATAATTATGGTAATAATAATTTAAAAAAATAAATTTGTTTATATGTTTAATATCTCATGGCGCTGATTCTGCAGGTCAGACACCGCCTTGCTTCCTTAATTACTTGCTCTTTACTAAGACCAAGATGTACTTCTTTAAATGTGCTTTTTCTTTCATTAGCATCAATCATCGGCATCTTTGTTCTATCCTCTTTTTCAATTTCTCTTAGATGAAATTTCATTATCGGATCATCCATCTCAGCAACACGTGGTTCCGGGCCTTGTTCAGGATAGGGTTTCCCGGTCAGATAGCAGTCAATTCCAACTGCTGCTTTTTTCCCTGCTGCAATGGCATCTATTACAGAAGCAGGACCAGTCACGGCATCTCCACCTGCAAAAATTCCAGGAATATTGGTTGCCATGCTGTTTTTCCCACTTACAATCCTGCCACCCTTCCAGATTTGAAGTGTGCTGTTATCAGGTATAAAATCAAGGTCAGGTACTTGTCCCACAGCAGATATAACCATGTCAGCCTCTATCTCAAACTCTGAACCTGCAACGTACATGGGTGCCTTTCGTCCGCTTGAGTCCTCTGTGCCAAGTTCCATCTCAAAACATTCCAATCCTTTACAGACATTGCTTCCATCACTGAGTATCTTGCATGGACTTGCAAGAAAATGAATCTGAATTCCTTCTTTTTTTGCCTCTTCAATCTCATCTTTAATAGCAGGCATTTCTTCGTTAGTTCTTCGATATACTATGGACACACTTCCTGCACCCAGCCTCAATGCAGCACGTGCTGAATCTATGGCTACATTACCACCTCCTATAACCACAACCTTCTTACCCACTTCCACTGAGTTGCCAAGATTGATATCTTTGAGCCAGGAGGCACCATCAACAATTCCCTGTGCAGTCTCATTGGGAATATCGAGTTTTGTAGTCTTATGGGCGCCGACTGCTATATAGACAGCTTTGTATCCCTGATCCCAAATTTCTTCCAGACTTTTGACAGGGCTGTTGAGTTTTATTTCTACGCCTGTTTTCCTGATGACATCAAGCTCTGTCTCAAGTATGTTTCTTGGCAGTCTGTATTCTGGAATACCCATTGCCATCCAACCACCTGCTACGGATTGGGCTTCAAAGATTGTTACACCATATCCCATCTTTACCATGTCATAGGCTGCGGACAGACCACTTGGACCGGAACCGATTATGGCTACGGTCTCTTTTTTTGTGCGCTTTGCAGGATCTACAACAGGTCCACCATTTTTTGCTTCATAATCAGCAACAAATCTCTTGATATCATTAATTGCAATGGGCTGATCCAACTCCTGCCTGTTGCATACAGTTTCACAGGGACGGTGGCATACCCTGCCAAGAATTCCGTATAAAGGAGTGGTTTTTCTTATTTTTGAGAGAGCCTCGTCAAATCTGCCCCTTGATGCCATGAGTATATAGTTTTGTACATCAATATGAGCAGGACAGGCAATTTCACATGGAGGCTGTTTTGCAGGTATGGCAGCTCTGTGGTATTGCGGCATATATCGTTCGCGGCCTGAATTTGGATTGACGGGGCAGCGTATCTGCAGTCCTCGATTGAATCTGCCAAGGCATACATTACATTTGACACACATATTAATTTCATGAGCTCTGCCCTCTATAATTTTTCTGGGCCACTCGGGATCTGCTATGAGTTGCCGGCCAAGTGTTACAATATCTGCCCTGCCTTCTTTAATGATTTGCTCTGCCACATGGGGTTCATGAACAGACGGTACCAGAACAGGAACCTTTACAATACTTTTAAAATCCGCAGCATGCCCCACCATTGTGTCAGGATGCTGGGGAAAGAATTCTTCCCTTGCTTCATAAGAGCCTGATGAAACATGGAGCCAGTCTATTCCCTCATTTTCCATGGTTTTGGCAATTATGGCAACCTCTTCTGGATGAAGTCCGTTTTCCATCTGCTCATCACCACTGAGGCGAAT
>JAOZRI010000044.1 GCA_029940235.1 Desulfobacula sp.
GTGATTTTTTCCCGTTCCAGACAAGTTCAAGTTCTTCATTGATTATATTTCTGATTTGAACAAAATAACCAAGTCTTAAACCCCTTGAAATTGTTGTTGGGATTGCTCTGTTGAGCTGATTGATACCAACTTCCTGAAGTGGATCACTCTTATAATAGCCTTTGGACTTTAAGGATTCATAGGCATCAATGGTAATGGGGAAATACCCAGTCTGTTTGTGCCAGTATTCCTGCATTTTATTTCCTGCCAGGAATTTTAAGAATGCTGCAACCCCCTTATATTCAGCTTTTGAATGTCCATTTAGCACCCACAACGATGCTCCGCCAATAATACTGTTCTGTGGTTTTACAGTGCCTTTTTCAACAGGAAGAGGTGCTGCATCCCATTTAAAATCTTTTACTGCTTTTTTCAGTTTTGCAATGCCGCTTATGGAATCCATATAAAAGGCTACATTCTGGGCAATAAATTCTGATTTTGGCCCCTGATATTTTTGACCGCCATACATGAAGCGTTTGTCATCTGCCCATGATTTAAGTCTTGCAATATGATTTACCAGCTGAGGATTATTTATTTGAAGTTCACAGTCAAGTCCTTCATATCCATTAGCTTTACTTGCAAAAGCAATATTATGGATAGCACTGTAATTTTCAAGCTGAGTCCAGGACTGCCATGCTGTAACCATGCCTGCAGGAGCAATTTTTGCATCAACAATTTTTTTAGTGATTTCGCCTAATTCATCCCATGTAATGGGTGTGGATTTTGATAAAGGCGCAATGCCTGCTTTTTTTAACAAATCAACATTATAATACATAATAGGTGTTGAAGAGTTAAAAGGCATTGACATAAGATTGCCGTCAGCATTCATATAATAGGAGAGAACTGCCTGGAGATATCTTGACCAGTCCACATCAATTCCAGCATCTTTCATGAGTTCAAATACTGGATAAATAGCGCCTGAAAGCATCATGGTCTGTGTTCCTACTTCAAAAACCTGTAAAAGATGGGGCTGTTTTTTAGCTCTGAAAGCTGCAACACCCGCATTCATTACTTCGTCATAGTTACCCTTGTTGGTGCCTACAACTTTGTACTCTGACTGGGATGCATTAAATTCATTAATCATGTTTTTAACCACTTCACCCCTGGCACTTCTCATTGCGTGCCACCAGTTGATGGTAATGGGTTTTGCAAACGCTGATGCCGGGAATACAAAACATGCTGTAATAATTAATAATACAAATAATTTTGCTAATTTCATCTGATACTCCTCCTTAATGTAATAATTATAAATACTATTGAACAATACCGTGGGCTCTTGATTGAAATCTTAATTCCGTCCAAAGATTCTATATCTTTTGTTTTAAGTCATTGCAAGATAAATCTGAAATGTTTTTTAAAGAAAAATTACAATAGATTATGATCTTTCCATATAAAATAATAAGTTATGAACTTTTACTGCTTTCACATTTTACTTGTGACCTTCAGATTCCCGGTTACCTTGAGGTTATTGTGCAGCAGCAAACCAGATCCGCCATATGGCGGCTATGCAAACAGATATGGTCCATTCATATCTTTTACATAAATTGTATGTGATATAAGGTGTTTTTCTCCATGGTAGTAATGCAGCTGATAGCCGGGAGATTCCACATAAAACTGAGATGGTTTTTTTAAGGTAAGGTCAAGATTGAGTTGTAAGCCCATGGATGGTGCTGTACTTACAATTGTTCCACACCATTTTATATGGGCTTCAAGATGAATATGTCCACATATAATACGCTCTATATTGGTATATTGTGATATAATATTCCCAAGTCGCTTTGCGCCTGAAAAGCCATCTTCGTCTGTTTCAAGTACGCCACACTTCACAGGCGGGTGGTGCATAAAAATAATAGTTGGCTGATCAGGCTTCTCAGCAAGCCTGTCCTCAAGCCATTTGGCACTTTTATCATCTGTCTTACCTCCAGGTGCATCGGGAATGGAGCTGTCCATACCTATCAAACGTATTTCATAATCTTCAATTACATAGTTTATAAAATCCTTATGTTCCGCCGGGCAGTGAATCCTACCAAATTCAGAGAAGAGAGTAGCTCTATCATCATGGTTACCGGGTATCACATAAAAGGGATAGTGTAATTTTTTTAAGATGGATGCTGCGTGCTGAGCCTCTTCCTTGAGACCATCAAAGGTTATGTCTCCTGTTACCAGCACAAGATCAGGTTCAGGTTCCAACCTGTTTATATGATTAACGCAAAGAGCAAGGTTCTGGGCTGTGGGTGCAATATTATATGCTTTTTTCCCATACCCTGGTATGTGGCTATCACTTATATGTGCTATTAGCATAGAATTTATTCAAAGATTTTAAAACTGGTTTTATTCTTTATTCCGGTTTATCGCAAAATTAACCATGGCAGCAAGAGTTATAAATGATACAATCATAAATGACACTGCGTTCAGCACCGGGGTTGAGCTAAATTTAATCCTGGCATATAAATCTACCGGCAAAGTCGGGTCTGAACCAACCAGGAAAATAGTGGTATTAAAATTTGAAAAACTGATCAAAAATGCCACAACAAAAGCTCCGATAATAGCGGGTCTTAAAAACGGAATTGTGATAAGCCAGATAACCTGCAGCCTTGTGGCCCTTAAACTCAATGCTGCCTCTTCAAGTACAGGATCAAATTTTTTCAGGCGGGCACCGACTAAAAGCATGACAAAAGTTGAACAAAATGAAAACTGCCCGATAACAACGAGCCAGAAGCTCGGTGCAAGGATTCCAATATTTATTCCAAGATTCTCTTCAAGGTAAATTCCGGCATTGGTAGCACTGAGCAGAATTGATATCCCCAGAACCACTCCGGGGATAACCAAGGGAGATAAAGCCAGAAAATAGAGCAGCCCTTTGAGTCTGAACTTCTCCTGTTCAAACAGAAGGGCAGCAATAGTACCCACTATAGTTGAAAACAGAGCAACAAGAAAACCTGTTTGCAGACTTGTCCATACACTTAAAAGTAAATCTGGATCTTTAAAAAGTCCAAGACGTTCATCAGTGTCTGCAAAAAACCAGTCAAGTGAAAAACCCAGCCAGGGAAGTGCTATGAAATTTGAATCATTAAAAGCCAGCACACAAATTGTGATAAGAGGCATGATTAGAAAAATATAGAACAGGAGGATATAGATGCGATAACCTGTAATATAAAGTGGTGATCGTGGCAGTGTGCGTATCATGATCCAACCCTCTCAAGCTTTTGCCCTGTTAATTTAAGTGCTATCCAGATAATAGTTGAAGACAAGAGCAGCAGTAAAAATCCAAATGCTGCACCTTCACTCCAGTTAAATGAGGCCAGAAATTTATTGTATATCTGCTCTGTGAACCATAAAGAACTTTTGCCTCCAAGAATATTAGGAGCAACATAGTCACCAATCACCAGCATAAAGACAATAATTCCGCCCGATACAATGCCGGGAGTTGTATATGGAATTATAATCTGGCGAAAAATTGTCCACTTTGACGCCCCTAAATCACTTGCTGCCTCAATTAAAGAGTCATCGAGACTGTCCAATGCCGACATCATGGGAACTATCATAAATAACATGGACATATACAGCAAACCAATAGTCATACTGAAATTGGTAAACAGCATCTCAATGGGCGATTTAATCAACCCGATTCTCATGAGAAAATTATTGATCACACCATTATCTCTAAGTAGAATCATCCACCCGTAAACAGTTACCAGCTCGCCTATCCAGATGGGAATGAGAAGCAGCAGTGTCATAAAACCACTGTATCTTTTCCCTACTACTTTGGTTAGATAAAATGCAACAGGAAAAGTAACAACAAATGCAAGGAATGTAACAAATATGGAATAGAGTGCAGTTTTTACAAAGGTGAGCCAATAGATCTTGTCCTGGAAAAATGTAAGATAGTTGTTTAAAGAAAAAATCATGTTTCCTTCATCGGTTTCCAGCCTAAATGATCGAAACATAAGGTCCAGATGGGGAGTCACGATCAGGACAACCAGCCATAACAGGACTGGTATTAATAAAAGATAAAATGTGCTGCCTTTTTTATTCATTGTTCTAATCCCGGTAACATTTTATATCGTCACTATGGATTCCTGCCTGTATATCGTCGCCCTCCTGCAAATCTTCAAACTGGGCATTCTGCGGCAGGGAAATTAACACCTCATCCTGGCTCTGTTTGATGGTTGCCGATATTTTAGTGTTGGATCCATCAAATAAAATAGTTTTGACTTTCATATTTATCAGCTCAATATCTTCTAACTCCTCTGTGGGATTGAGGATGAATGCTTCTGGCCGCATAAAAAGTTTTCCCGGTTGAAAATCAAGGTCTTTCTTGTTTAACTTGCAGCCATTCCTGGTTGTTAATTCACCATCAACATAACTTGTTACATCAAACTCGTTACTCTCTCCTACAAAACCTGCAACAAAAGATGTTGCAGGATTTTTATACAAATTTTTCGGTGTATCAATCTGTTCAAAACGACCTTCATTCATTACAGCAACTCTATCACTCATTACCAAAGCTTCTGACTGATCATGGGTAATGTAAATAAATGTTGTTCCAATCTCTTTTTGAAGCATTTTAAGTTCAACCTTCATATGTTCACGAAGTTTTCTGTCCAATGCACCAAGGGGTTCATCTAAAAGAAGGATAGATGGTCTTAAGACAAGGGATCTGGCAATTGCCACACGTTGACGCTGACCGCCTGAAAGTTCAGTTACTTTTTTCTTTTCAAATCCTGTCAGACCCACACGTTCCAACATTTCAGCAACCCGGGTGTTCACCTCGCTCTTTGGCAGGCGTTGTCTTTGAAGGCCGAAGGCAACATTTTTTTCAACATTCATCATGGGGAAAAGTGCAAGATTTTGAAAAACAATGTTGACAGGTCGTCTTTCCGGCGGAATGCCTTCCATTGATTTTCCACGAATAAGAAGCTCTCCTTTTGTTACCTCCTCAAAACCTGAAATCATCCGTAAAAGTGTTGTCTTTCCACAACCTGATCCTCCGAGAATGGAGAAAAAGCCACCATCTTCCACATCAAAACTCACCGAATCAACGGCTTTGAAATCACCAAATTTCTTAGTGACATTTTTAATTTCTAAGACATAGCTCATACAGATCCCAAAAAAATTTGATTAATAAATAGTGTCACGGGCTGCCTTGGTTTTTTGCCAGCATTTGCCTACAACACAATTGAACATTATTCAAAGGTCTCAAAATGATATAGGCTTCAATATAAAAGAAGTGCCTTGTGGATTAAAGGAGCAACTCTGAATGTTATCCATTCAGAGTTGCTCAAATCCTCATATAGGGTTTATTTTGCAGCTTTAATTCTATCGAGAACTTTTGCCTCAATTTTTTCAAAACCTGCTGGTACTGGTGGATGCCATTTTATGTTATCAAGGTCTGCCTGGGGAAATGACCGACTGAAATTTGCCTTGATTTCATCATTAAGAAATTCAAGTGCGCCAGCAGAAGCTGTGCCATAACCCTCTTTATTCGTAAAGTAGGCAGCATTTTTAGGTTCCATCATAAAATTAATCCACTTGTATGCAGCATCAAGATTTTTAGATTTCGCCGGAAGTGCAAATGTATCAATCCAGCCTAATGCTCCGCTTTTAGGTGCAATAAAATCAATATCCGGGTTAGTTTTATGCAGGGTCCAGCCTTTTCCATCCCAGCCGGAGATAACATTTGCATCACCACTTTTGATGATTGCAACCTGGGTGTCACCACTTGTCCAGTAATTTTTAACAAATTTCTTTCCATTAATCAGTGTTGCTTCAACTCTCTTCATCAATGCCCTGTATGCATCTATATCACCATAGAGAGCAAAGGGGTCTTCGCCCATACCAAATGCAGTGGCAATAAGAAGTGGTCTTTTCAGTCTGTAAGATATTTTCCCGGCATATTTTGGATTCCAGAGATCTGACCAGTCGTTAGCGCCGGGAGCCAGTTTTTTATTAACAATCATGCCTGTGGTACCATAACAATGAGGTACACCATAACCTTTACCATCAACAGCAGTATTTCTCTTTACAGCATCCAGCATAGATTTGGTTAACTGAGCTGTATTAACCCGGCTGTAATCAATTGCTTGATAAACCGGAAATTTCATCTGTACAAAAGAGATTCTATCCTGACTTGGCTGTGCCAGGTCAAATCCACCGCCCCGGGTTGCTCTCAGTTTAGCGATCATCTCTTCATTATTGGAGTAGGTAAGTTTTACATCAATACCTGTTTTTGCTTCAAAGTCTTTTACAAGCTTGGCCGGGGCATATCCTTTCCATGTGAGCAATCTTAAGGTATCCTTTGCCATCACTGCATTTGCAGTAAACATCATCAGTGTAAGAATTGCTGTTAAACTAACTAATACCAATTTTTTCATGTTTTTTCCTCTCTTGTTTGAATTAATAAAACTTAATCTATGTTTAATATAGTGCATAATACTCTGCAAGCTTTAAATCCATCTTATTTTATTTTTTAGCAATAAAGCATGTGTACTTGTAATTAATTTTATCATTTCCCAAGGTTAACATGGGCATTTTCTTTTAAATCTTTTGCAATAAAAGAAGCTGTTTTTCTGCCCTGGCGCCAGCAGTTTCCTGCAATATTCAAAGGCTGCAAAAGATTTCCCGCAGCATAGTATGCCAAATCTGAACACCTGTTAAACTCATCAATCACAGGACTTTTCGTATTATGATCAAGTTTAAGATGACTCATGGAGACAAGGGATGATTCAGGAGTAAACAACCCTGTAAAAAGGACACCGTCACAATCAATTTTGCGAATATTTCCCTCAATATCTGCAACCTTAACAGCTTCAACCCGATCTTTACCAATTATGTTAATTATTTGAGTATTTAAAAACAGAGGAACACCAAAGAGGTGTGCAGCTTTTTGTAAAGGCTGCATAATTGATGGCTTTGGCTTCTCTTCTAACATTGCAACTGGATGAATACCTGCTTTTTTACATGTAAAAAGTGCTGAAAAGCTTACAATCTCTGTACCAACCACAACTGGATTTCGAAAAGGTATGAGATTTTTTAAATAGACCATTGACTGTAGAGCTCCGGTTGTAGAGATACCAAGAAGCCTGCTGCCGGAAATCAATCTGGCAGATCTTGGTGTTTCACGAACTCCTGTTGCAATAAGAACACGTTTTGCTTGAATGGTACCAGTTCCCAGAGGAGAAGCTATACTCAACTCTCCTTTGACACCTAATGCAGTTACCGATGTTTTTAAGGCCATATCAACACCAGCATTTTGGGCAGTTCTTATATTTTTTTTTGCATAGGATGGACCTGTCATAACCCTTGCATGCTCCAACACCCCAAATGGTGGATGTCCGCAGTGGCGTGGAATACCACCGGCTTCAGATTCCCGTTCCAATACAAGGACACGGTTTACTCCCTGTTTTTTCAATGCAATTGCTGCTGCAAGACCTGCAGGACCAGAACCTATTATTGCAACATCACAATTATCATATTTAAGGGGATTAATCATCCAGCTCTCCAACGCCAATGGTGTTAGTAAATTTTTCCTTTGTAAGCTCTGCAAGGCGAGCTGAACAGTAAAAGCCCTGGCACCTTCCCATTGTTGCTCTGGTGCGCCTTTTCAGTCCATCAATACTTCCTGCCGGCAGGCAACCTTTCATTGCAGCAGTGATTTCACGTTTGGTTACCATCTCACAATGGCAGATAATCTCTTCATAACCCTCTCTTGCCCAGTCCCGGGGAAGATGTTCAGCAAGGTTGGGAACCGTTGTAGTTACAGGGGTTTCAAGTTTTTTAAAATCAGATCCCTGCTGTAAAAGTAGGTCATGGACATGGCAGGCAAGCCCCAATGCACCGGTTAGTCCGGTGGAGCGTATTCCGCCAAGTGTTATCCAATTTTTATCGTGATTGTGTATAACCCTGTAATGTTTTTTCTCAGTAGCAGGTCGGATACCTGCATAGGTTGCAGTGATAGGCATTTTTGCAAGTGCTGGCAGTTTTTCAATGGCCTGTTCAACAAGAAGTGTTAATGTTTTTTTATCTACACTGGCATTACTACGGCTTTCCTGCTCTTCTGCTGTGGGGCCGACAACAATATTTCCAAAAATAGTGGGAAATAATACAATTCCCTTTGTACGTTCTGTTGGAACAGGTAATATTATGGAGCTTAATAATTTTCTTGCAGCCTTGTCAAACACCACAAACTGCCCTTTGCGTGGTTTGATTTGAAATTGCGTACTCCCCAGTACATTTTTATCAAGAATATCACCATAAAGTCCTGCACAATTTATTACATAACCTGCCTGAACCTCTCCCTGTTTTGTATTGAGATACCAGTTTGTTCCATCAAATCTACCCTTTGTAACCTCAGCATTAAAAAGAGCCTGACCGCCATTTTCCAATGCCTGTTTCAGATATGCAAATGGAGCTGACCAGGGATCAATAACATACTCTTTTGGAACCAGAATGGCAGACCTGATATGATTTGCAAGACTCGGCTCAAGATTAAGGATCTCTTTTCTGCTTAAAAGACAAAGATCTTTTACACCATTATTAACACCTTTTTTAAAAATATCTGGAAAGCGATCCTCTTCCTCTTTTGACCATGCCGCAACAAGTGCGCTTGTCTTTAAAAGCGGCAGGTTAAGGCTTTCATGGATTTTAATATATTCGTCGTAACCGTTTTGAACACATTTTTGTTCAAGGGAATCCACAGGAGCATCAAAGCCGGTATGAAGTATTGCACTATTTCCCTTACTTGCACCGTCAAGGATATCAGGCGCTTTTTCAATCAATACAACACTTGCTCCTTCAAGAGCCATTTTACGGGCCACTGCACAGCCAACAACTCCACCTCCGATAATTGCAATATCAGCACTGATAAGTGATGAACTGCTGCCTTTTTTATGAGTGTCAGGGGTGGTTTTATTACAATTTTTACTGTTCATGACTATTCAGTAACAAAGCATGACTGATCAGTCAACATATTTTTTATATTTTTCCTATCAGCCATATTTAGCTATAAATTAAACTACTTATCCCAAAAATACATAAACTCAAAATGTACTTCACGTGTTTGAAAAGAGGGACGGCTGTTATCAATTTATAAATTAAAATAGTAATAAAAGTATAAAATATTCAGACAAATTCAAGCCAGTTTCTAAGTTCAAGCTCTTTTATTCCAGGATCTACGACACTATCATCAATATTTAATGATATTTTAAGCTCCACAGATTCAGGATTTTCATGGAGCTTATCCATTTTTTTTGCATATTCAAGTACCTGATCAGTTGTGTTAAAAAAGCCCTCTGTCACAAGAGCCTGGGCCCTTGCTTTTATAAGCCTTGCCATTTCAAACAGATTGTATTCAGGATGATACTGTGTGCAAAAAAAACTTGCTTTGCCAACATATACCTCAAGTGCCTGGATTTTTGTATGTCTGTTGCCAGCAAGGATAAGAGTATTTTCAGGAAGTGTTACCACTTCATCAAGATGCATGATAAACCCGTCAAAGACCTTTGGTTTACCTTTAAGCAAGTGTGATTTTTCTCCTGCCCTGGTTAAAGTAATATCCTTTGCAATACCCCATTCACGACCTTTGGGGCTTTTTGCCACTTTACCGCCTGCTGCAACTGCTGCTATCTGTATTCCCCAGCAGCTTCCAAAGGAGTTCACACCAAGGTTAAATATTTTTTTTGCAAGCTCTATCTGCCTTTTTACCCTTGGTTCCAATTGATATATGGTAAGATCAGATCCTGTCCAGATACACCCTTTGCATAGCATTAGCTCTTCATCCGTGGGCAGTGGCTGATCAAGATCAGCAATAAAATAGACATCTATATCTGTATCCGGGATATGGCGTGTAAAAAAGTCCATAAATAAATCCTGGGGGTGTCCGACATTGGAGGCATCAAAATTTTTTCTGCTTTTTTCTGGATAGCAGTTAAAAATTATAATTTTATCTTTTATCATGGTCATATCTGTTTTCCTGACTATTTATTTATCAATTCCCTTAGACGCTGGGGATAATCAGTTATAATTCCATTAATACCCAGTGCCATAAAATTTATCATCTCTTCAATCTTGTTTATAGTAAAAAGATTAATTTTTTTTCCTCTTTTCTGGGCAGTTTTAATCTGCTGTTCGTCAATAAGCGTGCTTCTTGCATTATATGTTTCAAACGAATAATCCCCCCAGTGAAGGGGGGCAGTATAAGAGTAGCCTATCAAAGCCTGGATTTCAATTTCAGGCTCCATATCATGTATGTTTTCCAGCCATTTATGATTAAATGATGAAACAATGATCTGATCTTTGTTAATACCAGTTTTTCTTACCATCTCCATAACTCTCTGGGGAACGGGAAAATCCTTAAACCGCTGGGGAAGTTTTTTAAGCTCCAGATTCACCTTCCATAGTTTCTCCTTTGTAAACAAAAGTGCTTCTTCAAGCGTAGGCACCTTTTCTGCCTTAAAAGATTGAAGATCTTCTTTTGTTAAATTTCCCTTTTCAATCTGCCTGAAAGGATCAGTTTCAACATAACACAAACCCGTATCCAGCTGTCTTATCTGTTCAAGGGTATATTCAGTAAATGTCAAATCACTATTGGAAGGAAAAACTTTTTTTGCATTGGTTGTTCTTTCAAGGGAGTCATCATGGAAAAGTATCAGCTGTTCATCTTTTGTAACAGCCACATCTGTTTCCCACAAATGAGCCCCAAGTTCAAAGGCTTTTTTTGCCGCTGCAATTGTATTTTCCGGAGCAATACTTCTTGCACCTCTGTGGGCAATTATTGTGGTCATATGCTTGATTTTATACCCTTAATTTAATATTTTGTCAGAGAGAAAATTTTATTTCTCTCCATTGGGAATAGCTTTATTAATATATCCTGAAAGAGTCAAGATTAAATTGATTTTAAATAATGTTTGCATAATGATAATTTTTGTTGTTTTATGATCACTACAAAAAACAATAAAAATCAAAATATTTAATTCAGGATATTAAATGGCTGAACTGCAATTTAAAAATGTTGTAAAAAAATATGGTAAACTTGAGGTTATCCATAATATCAACCTTGATATTAATAATAAGGAATTTCTTGTTCTTGTGGGGCCTTCTGGGTGCGGTAAATCAACTTTGCTTAGAATGGTGGCAGGATTAGAAGAAATTTCAGATGGAACAATTTCTATCAATGGCAAAATTGTAAATGACATTGCTCCAAAAGATCGTGGGCTTGCCATGGTGTTCCAGAATTATGCCCTCTATCCCCATATGAATGTATTTAATAATATGGCATTTGGACTGCAGCTTGCCAAAATTCCAAAGGATCAGATCAAGCAGAGAGTAGAAGAAGTCGCACTTATTCTCGGGCTTGAAACTTTCTTAAAAAGAAAGCCCCATGAGCTTTCTGGCGGACAGCGCCAGCGGGTTGCCATGGGCCGTGCAATGGTTAGAAAACCTGCTATCTTTCTTTTTGATGAACCTCTATCCAACCTTGATGCCAAACTTCGTATCCAAATGAGGGCAGAGATAAAAATGCTGCACCAGAGGGTGGATTCAACTATAATCTATGTTACACATGATCAGGTAGAAGCCATGACCCTTGCTGACAGAATTGTTGTTCTCAGAGATGGCTATATTGAACAGGTGGGAACACCTCTGGAACTTTTTTCTAAACCTGCAAATACTTTTGTAGCAGGCTTTATTGGTACTCCGCCCATGAATCTTGTTGAGTGTCAAATCAAAAAACAGGATCAAAATATCTTTGTTGAATTTGAAACAGGATTTAAAATTCCTGTTCCAGAAAAAGAGGGGAGTGATCTGCTTGATAATCTAATTGATAATCAAAAAGTTGTCCTGGGACTTAGAGCAGAAGAGATTGTGCCAGCTGCCAGTGACACCTCTTTGACCGACAAAGGGATATTTGAAGGAACGATAATGGTTGTTGAACCTCTCGGGAATGAAACCCATCTTCATATTGAGATTAACGGGGTCAGGATGATGTCAAAAAGCGAAGGAAAAAAGATTTTCAGTCCCAATGAAAAAATAAAACTTCATATGAACCTC
>JAOZRI010000045.1 GCA_029940235.1 Desulfobacula sp.
GCTGCATAGGATGCAGCACCCACAGCAGTTCCTGCATCACTGCCTGCTGGCTGGGCAAAAAGCTCTTTTACATAATCAAGGGCAATGATTTTCTGGTTAAGCTTTACATTGAGAGCTCCACCTCCGGCAAAACAGAGTTTGCCTGTCTGTTTTATGATATCTCCAAGATAGTGGTCAATAAGTCTAAGGGAAACCTTTTCAAAAAGATGCTGCATGGCGGCTGCATAGTCCACATAGGGATCATCTATGTCATCGCCTTTACGCCGGGGTCCAAGCCATTTTACAAGTTTGGGGGAAAAATAATACCCTTTACCGTTTTTGTCTTTGTAGCGCCGCAGTCCCACAGTATTTAAAAATTGTGTGTTGACTGTAAAGGATTTTTCATCATAATCAATCAGTCTTGAAAAATCATATTTTTCAGGATCTCCATAGGGCGCCATGCCCATCACCTTGTATTCTCCATCCAGCATTTCAAATCCAAGATACTGGGTAAAAGCTCCATACATGCCGCCAAGGGAATCAGGATCATAAAATTCTTTGATTTTATGGATTTTACCATTTTCCCCATATCCGAAAAAGGTTGTGGCATATTCGCCTTTGCCGTCAATACCGAGTATTGCACACTTCTCCTTGAACCCGCTCAGATGATATGCACTGCTTGCATGGGCAAGGTGGTGTTCCACCGGTACAAATTTGATTTTATCCCAGGAGATATTGAGCTTTTTAAGCAAAGCTTTGACTTTTTTAACATTACGTCGATAGTGGCGGTTCCCGTTGAACAGAGCATCAAGAGCACGGTCTGGCGCATACCAGTAGCGTTTTGCAAAATGCCACCTGCCAGGTGAGGCAAGGCTTATTTTTGCAAAGGGAAAAGCCACAATATCAACCTGTTCAGGCTTTATGCCTGCAAATTCAAGACAGAATGCTGCTGATTTTTCAGGCATTTTGTTTTTTGCATGTTTGTCCCGGATAAACCTCTCCTCTTCTGCCGCAGCCACAAGTTTTTTGCCCACATAAATTGCTGCAGAGGGGTCATGGGTTAATGAGCCGGAAAGTCCAAGTATTATTTTTTCCATATTATCCCTCCATCACAGGATAAAGATTGCTGTTTTAATCTATTTTTTAAAAACAATTCAAAATTTTGTCTGTTATGTCCATTAAAATGTATATTCACATCTAAAACAATAACTGGATACTCAGCAGAAAAGAAGTCAGATGTTTTGGTATAATCTTTTAATGTTGTCACAATAAAATCTATCTTTGTCTGGTTAAATATTTCTTTTATTTTATCAATATCCTTTTTTGTGTATTGATAATGGTCACTGAATTTTATGTGTCTGTTTATAATAAATCCCATCTTTTCACAACTTGTTTCCACATTTAAGTTGTTTGCAATTCCAGAAAAAAGCAATACTTCTTTTCCCTGAATATAAGATGATATATTCTCTTTGCTTTTAGTTTCAGGTAAAGAGAAGTAGTTTTCAGGAACTATTTTGTTGATATAGGGGATATGATCGCTCGTAAAGAGAGGCATTTTCCCGGGAATAATATTGTTATTGTCAATGTGAATACTCTGGGAACTGTTTGAACTTGAGTGTGTGTATATAACAGCATCGCTTCTTCCAATGGATGATAGAGGTTCTCTTAGAGTGCCTCGGGGCAGCAGATAGTTGTTTCCAAATGGATTTCTTGCATCAAGCAGTAATAGATTTAGATCTCTTTTTAATGCAATATGTTGAAAAGCGTCATCTAAGATAATGATATCAGGAGAAAATTTTTTAAGGGCAATCATACCAGCTTTAAATCTGTTTTTGCCGGCAATCAATGGCAGTTTAAGAAGTTTTGCCATCATGTAAGGTTCATCTCCGGCTTCTATTGGAGTACACAGGATTTTATTACCATCACAAACAATACCCCCTTTATGCTCAAATTTACCTTTATAACCCCGGGTGACTATTGCAACTTTATACCCAAGAGATACCAAGTAGTTGGCAATATAGATAGTCATTGGAGTCTTGCCTGTACCTCCTGCTACAATGTTACCAATGGATATTACAAAACAGGGCAGACTTCTGGATTTTAAAATTTTTAATTTAAATAGAGTATTTCTGGATAACACTGCAATTTCATATATTTTGGAAAGATAGTACAAAAAACGTTCAAGAGAGGGGCCGCACCTGGTTTTATAATGGCTGTTGATAATAGTATGGATGCGGGTAATCAGTTTATCTATCATTGTCATTATATGAGCTAATATGTTTCATGAAGATTTTTAATTTTATTTATTGTGCCGGTGGTACTCTTACCATCTATAAAATCTACCAACCTGACTCTGTTTGCAATATCACTGCCAACAACTTTTTTATCCTGATAGTCTCCGCCTTTAACTAAAATGTCAGGTTGTATTTTTTTAATAAGTTCATATGGTGTCTCTTCATCAAAGATTACAACAAAATCAACAGCATCTAACGCTGATAGAATATAAGACCTGTCATCCTGTGTATTGATCGGTCTTTGCTCACCTTTCAGCTTTTTAACTGAATCATCAGAATTAACTCCGACAACTAATATATCACCGTAACTTTTTGCCTCCTCAAGATACTTGACATGCCCAGCATGCAAAATATCAAAACAGCCATTTGTAAACACAATTTTTTCACCGCGATTACGACACTGATCTGCTATTGTTTCAATCTCTTTAAAATTTTTAATGTGGTCAACACTACTGTTTTTTTTTGTGACTTTAAGATTGTGTATGGATGAAATATACTCCATAATTTCATCTATGGTTGTTGTTGCACAACCAACCTTTCCCACCACAACAGCAGCAGCATAGTTTGCAAATTGTGCTGCCTCATATATGGTTTTATTGTGACAAAGAGCAAAACCCATGGCTGCTAATACAGTATCTCCGGCTCCAGTAACATCAAATACCTCCTGGGCCTGGGTTGGAATATTCCTCATATCCTCATCAAAAATACTGATGCCATCTTCACCAAGTGTAATCATGGAAACATTTAAATTAAATCTGTTTTTTAATAGATATCCTGCTTTTTTTAATGATATGTCATCAACAATATCAATGTCAGTTGAGAGTGAGGCCTCTTTTTTATTTGGAGTGAGCAGGAAAGCGCCACTATACTTAGAGTAATCCCTGCCTTTGGGATCAACCAGAACCCGAATATTTTTCAAACTAATCATTGAAATAAGAGCTCTTGTTAAGTCCTCAGTCAGTACACCTTTTCCATAATCAGATAAAAGAACAATATCATATTGACTAATATTAGTTTCAACTGATTTGAGCAGCTTGTCTGCGCTCTTGGATGCTATACTGTTTTTACTCTCCTGATCATAGCGAATAACCTGCTGCTGGGATACAATGATACGGTTTTTTTTAGATGTTTTTCTCCTCTCTTCTATTATCACACTGCTACAGTCTATATCTATTTTGCGCAGCATCTCCATCAGTTCCAATCCGGCATCATCTGCACCAATAACACTTGCAATGCTGACATTGGCACCGAGAGCTGCCAGATTGTTAATAACATTGCCTGCACCACCAAGAATCTGTGTCTCTTTTTTAACATCAATGATCTGTACTGGTGCTTCAGGAGAAATTCTTTCAGTGGTCCCCCATAAATAGTGATCCAGCATTAAATCACCAATGACTAATATCTTAGGTTTGCCACTGGGGAAATCAAACATGCTCAACTTCCTCTTTAAATAATCTTTTAATCTCATCTGTGTATGCTGCAATCCCATCTTCAAGTGAATAGTTGGGCTTATATCCAAGCCTGGTTATTGACTCTTCTATATCAGCTTTGGTGTCATCCTGGTATCCAGATGAATATGGATTTGGAATATATTTTGTACCGAGAGTGGTTTTAAGGTTTTGCTGCAGTAAATCTGCTATATTTTGAAAGCTTCTTGATATTCCTGTCCCAACATTGTATATTCCGCTTTGTTCAGTCACTGCACTTAGAACATTAGCTTGAACAATATCTTCAATAAATATGAAATCCCTCAAGATTCTATCTGAGTGTTCAAATAGTTTTGGCGCTTTTCCATTCAGGATCTGATGCCCGAACTGTACAATGGTTGACGCTGTCTTATCCTTATAAAACTCCCCTGGTCCATAAACATTAAAGTATCTTAATCCAACAATTGTCATATCAGGGTATCTCTTCATAAACTCCCTTGATACATTATCCATTGCTAATTTACTGTAACCATATGGGTTGCCAGGATTTTCAGAATTCCCAACTTTCTGGGGAGAGGGTGAATCACCATATGTAGCAGCGGAAGATGCATACACCATTGCGGCGTTTTTTGATACAGCAAGCTCCATTAAGTCCATAAATGCATTTACATTGGTGCGCATGATAATATTCTGGTTATATACTCTGGTATCAGAGATAGCAGCCTGGTGAAATATAAAATCCCAGTCCATGGATTCAAGTCTTGCCAAGTCTTCTTTTGAGGTTATATCTCCGGCAATTACTTTACCGTTAAACCCGATAAGGTTTTTATAGTGTCCAAAACTTTTTAAATTACCATTGCTGAATCTCTCTTGATTCCTGAATTTATCAAATATTGTAACTTTGGCATCTGGATAGTACTTTTGAAAATAAAAAGCCAAGTTGCTGCCAATAAAACCAGCGCCACCTGTTATTAATATATTTTTACTGTTGAAATTAAAACTGTTATATTTCATTTGCTTAATTTCCTGATTTAATAGTTTGCAACCATTCAATTTATTACATTGCTTTTAACTGGGATGATTATATTTTAATTGCTTTTTAATCAATCGCCTGATATTTTTTTATCTATATATACGTTAACAGAGCGTTTTGCAAGGCAAATATTTGAATTTATTGTATTTATTTGGTGTTTGAAGGTGTTGAGTTAAGCGTACTTAATATTTAAGAAAAATTACACGGGAATACAGCCTGTGTCTGCGTATACAAATTTTACAAAGGATCTGTTAAAAATGATTAAAAGAGAGCTTCAAGCTCACAAAGAGACATTGGAAAAGATCATGGATGTTATGATCCCTGCAATTGAAAAGGCATCACAACTTGTTATAGATACTTTAAAGCGAGGCAATAAAGTTTT
Source organism: Desulfobacula sp. (assembly GCA_029940235.1). Classification (GTDB taxonomy): domain Bacteria; phylum Desulfobacterota; class Desulfobacteria; order Desulfobacterales; family Desulfobacteraceae; genus Desulfobacula. The sequence continues at coordinate 5,116 of JAOZRI010000045.1, forward strand.
ACTGTGTGGGAATGGTGGCTCTGCTGCCGATGCCCAGCATATATCTGCCGAGTTAACAGGGCGGTATAAAACAGATCGAAAAGGTCTGGCAGGTATTGCCCTTACTACTGATACTTCTGCTCTCACTGCCATAGGTAATGATTTTGGATATGATAGAGTCTTTGAAAGACAGGTCGAGGCCCTTGCTGTAAAAGGTGATCTTCTTATTGGCATCTCCACAAGTGGCAACAGTGCTAATATCATAAATGCTTTTAACTGTGCAAAAGCAATTGGATGCAGTGTTATGGGAATGAGCGGCCAGGGTGGAGGACTAATGAACACAGCTTGTGACGTAAATCTCATGGTTCCATCGGATGATACACCGCGCATTCAGGAGATGCACATTTTAATGGGTCATATTATCTGCCAGGCTGTTGATGATGCTTTTATTTAGATTAAATGGCAAATCAATGCATTCCAGGCTTCTGTTTTGAAATCTCCTGATCCAAAGAGCTGTCACCCTGCCTTATTCCTTGACCGGGATGGTGTGATTAATATTGATAATGCATATGTTAATAAACCAGATGATTTTATCTTTATTGATGGCATATTTGAGCTTTGTAGCAGAGCCAGCCAGCTTGGCTACCTGATTTTTGTGATCACCAACCAGTCTGGAATAGGGCGCGGATTTTATAGTGAACACGATTTTTTAAAGCTTACTGACTGGATGAACCAGGTTTTTAGAACCCATGGCATTAATATTGAGAAGGTCTATTTCTGTCCATTTCACCCTGAGCATGGAATTGGAGATTATAAAAAAGTCTCTTCATGTCGTAAACCTGCGCCTGGGATGATCTATAAGGCCGTAAAAGAGTTTAATGTGGATCTTGCAAGGTCGGTTCTGGTGGGTGACAGCGAAACAGATATCCAGGCAGGTGTTGCTGCAGGTGTGGGTTGTAATCTGCTGTATTCACCTTCAGTCCCGGGTGATAAAAGCAAAACACTTGCCTCTGCAGTTGTGGAGGATCTCTTTGAAATTGAAAAATTTTTATGATCTTCTAACAGGCTTTTTCATAACAGGTGATTTTTCAAGCCGGCATATCTTTTACATTTTCAATGGGTAGAGGTCTTAAGTGTTCTGGTGCCTGGCGGATAAAATATGAATCTGTCATGCCAGATATATAATCTCTTACAATTTCAGGGTTTGAGGTGCTTTTTCTGTATAGCTCAGACATGCCATTTAAGAACTTGGAAAAAATTTCAGATTGGTTACTCTTTTTTTCAAGGATAGATAAATTTTTTTCAAATAGAAAATTAAAAATATCTTCAATGGAAGCCAGATGGTTTTTAATTACAGGGTTTTTATAAATATGTTTATAATTAAATGCTTTAAGTTTTTTCAGTGCCTTGGAAATATTTTGAGAAAATCCAATGAAAGGTTGATTCTGGCTGTTTGAAATAAGATCTGTCACAAGGTTAAATACTATGGTTCCATTGGTCTGACCCAGGGTTTCTCTGCAGAGAGTCGGTATATCTTCTCTTTTTACAAGTTCCAGTCTGATAGCATCTTCAAGGTCCCTGCCAATATAACTGATGGTATCAGCCATTCTTACCACACACCCTTCCATGGTCATGGGAATCTCATTGCAGGCTCGCTCTTTTTTCATCTTTGCCATTATATTGTCAAAATCTTCAAAAGATCTATCTGTATGGGGTAACAGTTTTGTTGAATGGACTTCTCCATTGTGACAGATAATGGCATCCATGGTTTGAAGGCTTAGATTCCAGCCCCCACCATTTTTTTCAATTTTATCAAGCAGTTGAATGCTTTGAAGATTGTGATGGAAATAGCCTGCTCCATGTTCGTGGGTAAGTCTGGAGAGAAAACGCTCTCCATCATGGCCAAAGGGAGCATGCCCGATATCATGCCCAAGACTTGCAGCTTCTATAAGATCTTCATTGAGCCCCAGATATCTTCCAATGGTTCTTGCTATCCTTGAAACCAGCTGGACATGGAGCACTCTGTGGGTTAAATGGTCATTATGTATAAGAGAGAAAACCTGGGTTTTATCAATATACCTTGTAAAGGCAAGGGAATTTAAAATTCTGTCTGCATCTGCTGAAAAAGATTGGCGGTATTCATTTTTTTTGTATTGTTCGGTATGGCGACGTTTTGCAGTGGTGCTGAAACATGCCAGGGAACATAGATTTTCTTTCTCACGAAGATCAAGAAGATCTTTTAGTTCCCTGGCTTTTTTAAAATTGTCATTCAATATTATAATTGTTTTAATATTTTTTCTACTATCGGGTCAAAATTCTTTGAAAAATTTGTCTCTTTATCTTGCAGCATTATTGGTACTCCACTGTCACCGGAAATAACAACATCTGTATCAAAGGGAATTGATCCCAGAAATTCAAGGCCCTGGGTTTTAGCTGTTTTTTCCCCGCCGCCTGAACTGAACAGATCAATGGGCTCGTTGCAGTGGGGGCACTTAAAACCTGCCATATTTTCAACTATTCCAAGGGTTTTTAAGTGAACAGTTTTGCAAAATGATATTGATTTTCTGATATCTGCCAAGGCTACTTCCTGGGGTGTTGTGACAATTACACCCAATGCTTCTGGAATAGTCTGTACAACAGTTAAAGGTTCATCACCTGTCCCTGGAGGGGCATCAATAATTAAAAAATCAAGTTCTCCCCAGTCAACAGAACTTACAAACTGTCTGATCATACCTGTTTTGGCAGGACCTCGCCAGATAATTGCCTGGTCTTTATCCTGCATTAATGCCTGGACAGAGACAACTTTAAGATTTTCATTAACCTGTTTAGGCAGCAAAAGCTTGTTATCGGACATATCAAGCAATTCTGTAAGCCCTAACATCTGGGCAATGGATGGGCCGTGAACATCAACATCCATCAAGCCGGTTTTATATCCTTTTTTAGAAAGGCTTGCAGCAAGATTGGCAGATACACTGCTTTTGCCTACTCCTCCTTTTCCGCTTAAAACAAATATTTTATGTTTAATTTTAGAGAGAGAAAGCTTAATTGCCTCGTCTTCAAGTTTTTGCCTTGCAGCCATATCCTGCTGGCCTCCCTGGGAAGGGCAGCCTGAACTTTTTTTAGCATTGTCAACATTGTCATGAATCATTTTTTATAACATCTCCTTTGAGAAATATTGTTGGTAAATCACCATTAATAATGGTCATTATCCATGGTCTGTCAACAGGATGTTTTTCTATTGAGTAACAGCCTGTACCTGGAATACCGACTTTTTTATGGCTGGGTTTGAAATAAAATTTGTGATTTCAAGGCTTAGCTTTCTGTTGCTGCTGTCTTTGATTTCAAGTTTTCCAGGAATAGTATCTAAACCATATGTTTTGTATTCTTTGATGACTGTTTCCAACTCAAATTTTCCTGTGTAATCTTCCTTGTGGAACCTGTCTATGCTCTTTGTATCATCAAAATGGAAAAAATATCTTAAACTCTGCTCTTTTGGGATTAATACAATTGTGGATAGAGAAGTATCAGATGGCTCAAAATAAGTATCATCAATGCTGTGTGACCACAATCGACCCAGTAAAAGCAATATCATTTCAGACATTTTGATGGGAACATGGATATACTTTTCCATGTCAGGGTCTTTGGATTTAAATGAATGTTTTGAATGTCTGCCTGTATGTGAAATAAAAGTGATTTTTTCCCCTGTACTGATAATGGTCTCAATGGGGTTTGCAGATATGAGAAATGTGATCCTTATTTTATTTGGAAAGACAGCAGCCCATGCTATTTTAAATATTTCATGGCTTGTGCCTGTTTCAAGTCTTACCAGGCCAGTTCCTTTGCTTGTGATGACGTGGTTATTATAGGAGCCTATCTGTTTTGCTAAAACTAAAGCTTTTTTATCAAGTTCAGGGTTTGTGGCAGGTCTTAGAGGTGCACAACCCGGGACAATAAGGATGAGGCAGGCAAAACAGATAAGGTTTAATAAAAATTTTTGTTTACTCATTGATTCTCTTTAGCAGGGCATCAATTTTTTTTTCCAATTGTAAAACGATTTTTTTATCTTCCTCTTTAGCATTGGACAATGCTTTTTTATAAGTGCTTAATGCCTTGTCAAATTGATCTGCTTTGTGATATGCATCCCCAAGGTGATCAGATATAACTGTTTCAAAAGATGACAGCTCTGCTGCTTTTTCAAGTATTTTAACAGCCTTTTTAAAATTACCCATTTTATAATAGACCCAGCCCAGACTATCGGTGATATAGCCGTCGTCTGGTTTGATGGCATTTGCCTTTTTAATCAGTTCAAGTGCCTTATCAAGCAAGATCCCCTGGTCTGCATATGAATATCCAAGATAGTTTAAAGCACTGGCATCATCCGGGTCAATCTCAATAATTTTCTTCATTGAGTTAAGACTCTCTTTTTTTAAACCTGCTTTATCTAGTACCGCACCAAGCCTGAATAACAGTGAAGTGTTTTCAGGGGACTCTTCAAGCCCATCTTTCAGCAGTGTTATAGCTTGTTCATATTGTTTGTTTTTCTCATAAAAAGAGGCAAGATAGACTATAATATCAATATCCTTTGGGATCTCTTCATGCTTTCTTTCAAGATAAGCCATGGCAGTTTTCTCTTTACCTAGCTCTTTATAAAGAAAAGTAATACTTAAAATAGTTTTTTTGTATTGGGAATAGTCAGGTTCTACTTTTAGATAATGCCAGATTGCTTTTTTAAAATCCTTAATTGATTCAAAGGCCATGGCTGTAAAAAAGTTCAAGGTTGAATCATCAGGGTCTGCCTTAAGCATTTGGGAAAATATAATTACAGCATCCTGATATTTTTTGCTGGTAATATATTCATCCACAGCAACCATGATGAGTCTGGAACCACGTTCAACTTCCCTGCCAAGCTCCATAAAAAGGTTGGCAGCCTTTTTTTTCATATGATTTTTATAATAATGCAAACCCATACCAAGCCGGGCCCTGTAATTGTCAGGTTCAATTTCAAGTATCTGTTCATAGTTCTTTAATATTTTATTTTTATCCAGGTTCATTAGTGAATAAATTTTTATCAGTTGAAATCTTGGCTGTACAAGATCAGGTTCGAGTTCAATAGTCTTTAAAAATTGCTGCTCTGCAGTTTTATACTGTTTTTGAGCAAGATATACTTCGCCAAGATAAAACCAGGAGACATAATAATCAGGGAATTGTTTAACCATTTTTTTAAACAATACCAAAGCCTGGGTATAATTCTCTTTTTCCATATAAATTTTGCCAAGGCGAAGAAATGTTTCCTTATTTGCAGGATCAAGCAGTAGAGCTTTGTTTAAAACAGCAACAAGTTCTTTTTCATCCATGCTGTTTTGTTTGAGCTGAATAAGCAGCAGCAATCCATCGACATTTGCAGGTTTCTGCTGAACAAAGTTTTCTACAAGATTAACAGCTTGTATTCTCATGTTTTGTTTCAGGTATAGCCCCGTTAGGTCCTGGGTTAGGATGAATGAGTCTGGGTCTTTTAAAAGGGCTTTTTCCAGCGATTCAATAGCCTTGTTGAAGTTGCTATTCTTTATATGGATGCGGGATTCAAGAAAAAAATAATTTGCAGAGAGATGCTCTTCTTTATTTAGTGAATTCTCTTGAATTGATTGAGATTCCATGGATTGTTGATTCAACAGTGTACACCCAGCTGCAAAAAGAGATAGAATAAAAACAAAAAGAGTATAACAATTTTTCATAATTGGAATTACCTTAAATTAAATTTCAGGCTATTGGGTATGGTCATACATATCAAAATCAGGCATACCTTTTTTAAAAAAAGCTTTCATTTTTTTTAAAATATTATTTTCAATCTGCCTTACCCGTTCCCTGGATATTGAGTAGATTTCTCCTATCTGCTGGAGAGTTTGGGGACTGTCGGAAAAAATTCTTCTGTCAAAGATATCAAGCTCTCTCTCATTGAGTGTCTTTTTAAATTCTTTAACTTTTTTATGCAAAATATCTTCAATCTCTTTTTTAGCAACTCTATCCTCAGATGTATCAGTTTCAATATTTATAAACTCAATTCGTTGGGTGTTTGAATCATTTTTTAATGGCTCATCAAGGCTTAAATCCCAGTTTGCAAGCCTCTGATCCATATCAACCACCTCTTTTTCAGATACACCAAGTTGTTCTGATAACAATTTGGGTTTTGGATCAAAGCCCTGCTCAATTAATCTCTGTTTCTCTTTTTTTAATCTGAAAAATAGTTTACGCTGCCCCTGTGTTGTTCCAATTTTTACCATTCGCCAATTATCCATTATAAATTTAAGGATATAGGCTTTTATCCAGAACGAGGAGTAGTATGAGAATTTAACATTTTTATATGGGTTGAATTTTTTAACAGCCCGCACCAGTCCCATATTGCCTTCCTGAATTAAATCTGCAAGGTTCTGCATCCAGATTCTTTGAAATTCCAGGGCAATTTTAACAACAAGACGCAGGTTGGAAGTGGTCATGATATAGGCAGCATCTGGATCCTCATCTTCCTGGATTCTTTTTCCAAGGTCAACTTCCTCTTCTCGCGTGAGCAGCCTGTACCGGCTTATTTCATTGAGATAACTTTGAATGGGGTCGGATTTTACAAGGGCTTTTGTATTAGATGTTTTTGTCTTTTTTACAGGAGCCAGAAAGTCTTTTTTATTCAATCTCTTTTTTGCCATTAATTATATCCTGAGAGTTGTTTTTAAAATAACAGTATAGCATTATCATGATATGTATGAAAGTAATAAATTTTATAGTAAAGTAGTCAATCTTGCTATAATGTTATTTTTTTATGGACAATTTTAAATGGATTTGATAAAAGATTCTTTTGTTTGCGCCCGTAGCTCAGCTGGATAGAGCAACGGACTTCTAATCCGTAGGCCACAGGTTCGAATCCTGTCGGGCGTACCATTAAAATCAAGGCTCTTGGGGTTTTACCTTAAGAGTTTTTGTTGTGTGTGGAT
>JAOZRI010000328.1 GCA_029940235.1 Desulfobacula sp.
GTTCGAGGACCGAGCGTTATTACACGCATTCTCGGAGTCAATGTTATTGGCACAAAAACCACTATTCTGATTATAATAATCGGTACCATATATAACCGTGTGGAGATGTTTGTGGATATTGCCATTGCTTATGCTCTTCTTAACTTTATTGTCTCCCTTGCCGCCTCCAGATTCTTTCAGCGGCGCAAGCAGGTTCATGTTGAGGAGGATAAATAGTGTTAAATATTATTATTGTCATCCTTATGCTGCTTGGTCTATTTTTCTTTTTTGGTACTTCGGTCGGCCTCATTCATTTTCCTGATTTTTATAGCAGAATGCACGCAGCCGGCAAAGGGGATACCCTGTCAACCGCTTTGATTCTGACTGGCCTTGCCTTGTATCACCTTCAAGACTTCAGCTTAGCTACACTCCTTGTCAGTTTGAAAATCATGTCCATAGTACTCTATATATTTATTGCCAGTCCTACTGCCACCCATGCGATTATGGATGCTGGATTTGAATCTGGCGTTAAACACTGGTCAAAGGCTGATCAACCAGATAAAAACAAGGGAGAAGTTAAATGAATTGGGATGCAAGTTCTTTATGGCAGTTTAACGTTCTTCTTCTAATAATGCTCTTTATCCTTGCTATTGCAGCCATATCCATCAAAGATCTCGTTGCTTCAGCAGTCATTTTTGGTGCCTACAGCTTTATCATGTGTTTGCTCTGGACAGCAATGCTGGCTGTGGATGTTGCCTTTACTGAAGCGGCAGTTGGGGCAGGAGTCAGCACAGTTCTTGTATTGGGAACTGCTCTTCATATTAAACGCAAATCAAAGGACTGATATGAAACCACTGGCTTTATTATTTACATTGAGTGTTGGTGTTCTGCTTCTTGCAGCTTCTCTTGATCTGCCAGACTGGAGTGACCCTGCTTCACCTGCATCCAGCCATGTTTCTCCATACTATATTCAGGAATCCTTGAATCAGACCTCTGTTCCAAACCTGGTCTCTTCAGTTCTTGCTGATTATCGTAGTTATGACACAATGTTTGAGACCGTGGTCATTTTTTGTGCCGGGATTACAGTTCTTACTATATTACGGCGAACTTTCAGAAGCAAAGATAAATATATTTTACCCCGCCCGGAGAGGGAGGATGCCGATATTATTCTTCAGTCAGCTGTCCGTCTTCTTGTACCGGTGATGCAGGTCTTTGCCCTTTATGTTATCGCTCACGGCCACCACAGCCCAGGGGGTGGTTTTCAGGGTGGAGTTATCCTTGGGGCAAGTTTTATTTTGCTGTCTATAGCCTATGATCTTAAAACTGTCTTAAAACGTTTCAAAGAAAACAGCATTCTCTTTTTAAGCGCTGTCGGAGTTCTTATTTACGCAGGTATTGGTATTATATGTCTGTTTCTTGGTAGAAATTTTCTTGCCTATGGAGCCTGGGCCAAACTGCTTGGTATAACCGAACAAGAAGCCCATTCCCATGGGATGCTTGGTGTTGAAATAGGTGTTGCAATAACGGTTATGGTTATAATGTTCTCACTTTATGCAGACTTAAGTTCCAGTGGTGATCTGGATGAAGGGTTATAAAATATGGATGATTTGTTGCTTTTTATAATCAGTAAATATAACTATTGGGTGGCAATAATTCTGTTGTTGATCGGGCTTTATGGCATGATAAGTAAAAATAACCTGTTAAAAAAAGTTATCAGCATGGCTATTTTCCAGTCAGCTATTTTCCTTTTTTATATCTCCATTGGTACCAAACAACATGCAACCATTCCCATTATTGAACACGGGCATAATGGTTATGGTGCAGATCATGCTGTTATTGATGTTGCAAACTATGCAAACCCACTCCCCCATGTACTTATGCTTACAGCGATTGTGGTAGGAGTGGCAACTCTTGGAGTAGCACTGGCTGTTATTCAAAAAATAAATCAGGTCCACGACACCATTGAAGAGGATGAAATACTAAGGAATATGGAAGAATGATTCAAAACCAGCTCCCCCTCCTTATTCTTGCTATCCCCTTGTTTTGTGCTGTCTTGATAAGTTTAAGCATGGGCAGGAGCAATATTGGTGTTTATCTGCTTCTTGTAACATCCATGTTTGGTTCGTTTATTGCCTCATGCATGACGCTTTTGCAGGTTATTAACTCTAACAGCGCCATACATTATCATCTTGGAGACTGGCAGCCACCCTATGGAATTGAACTTGTTATTGATCATCTCAGCGGTATGGTACTGGTATTGATATCAGCTATCTCTTTTTTAACAGCTGTATACTCCTTACACCCCGTAAAAAAAGATATTCCAGATCGTATTCACCATTATTACACCCTCTACTGTCTTCTGGTCAGTGGTTTGTTGGGTATGGTGGCAACAGGTGATGCCTTTAATCTCTATGTACTGCTGGAAATATCTGCTCTTGCAAGTTATGCCCTGTTGGCAAGCAATCGTGGTCGTGCTTACTTTGCCACTTTTAAATATATTATTATTGGCACTATTGGAGCCAGTTTTTATCTGCTTGGGGTTGGCTATCTTTACATTAAAACAGGCTCTTTAAATATGGCAGATCTGTCAGGTCTGTTAGTTAGTGACATGCTGCTCCAGTCAGTTACCATTAAAGTTGGTTTTATTTTGATGATTATTGGCGTATGGATTAAAATGGCTTTTTTCCCTCTGCACGGTTGGCTGCCAAATGCCTACACATATGCGTCAACCACCACCAACTGTCTTATAGCACCTTTGATGACCAAGGTGTCAGTTTATATTATGATTCGTTTGATGTTTTCCATATTCTCTGTTCAATTTGTTTTTCATACTCTAAAATACCATCAAGCAGTGATGTGGATGGCGTGTGCTGCTGTTATTTTTGGTTCTATCAGTGCTCTTTCCCAACACAATTTAAAGAGAATGCTCTGCTATATAATTGTGGCTGAAGTCGGCTATATGGTTGGTGGTGTCTGGCTTGCAAATGAGAGCGGCCTGACTGGTGCAATTTATCATATTTTTGCAGACGGAATGATGACTCTTTGCCTTTTTATGGCAGCAGGTGCCATAATTTTTAAAACAGGCAGGGAATCGATTGATGCAATGACTAATATCTTTAAGAAAATGCCTGTGACAGCAGTTGTCTTTCTTGTAGGTGGTTTTTCTATTATAGGCATTCCCCCAACCTGTGGTTTTTTCTCCAAGTGGTATTTGATCA
>JAOZRI010000329.1 GCA_029940235.1 Desulfobacula sp.
AAGATTATAAAAAAAATGGGGTAAGAGTCATTCCTGTAGAAACATTTTGTAAAGAGCTCAAACTTCCTTAATAATTGACACTTTTCTCAAGCTCATTCAGGTCCCATTGAAGATCCATCTCTTCAAACATTATTTTTGCTTTATCAAGGTATTCTTTGGCTGTTATGCCGTTTAATTCTTTGTATCTGCTTTGAGGGGCTTGAAGATTTTTAGAATCATTTTCATTTATTGCTTTCACAAAATTTTGAATATTGTAATCAAACAACCCTATATAATAGTCATTCAACCAATTTATGATAATTGATGTTTTTCCTATTTTTAAAGCTTAATGACTCTGCCTGGCTTATCTGGCTTTGCAACATGCAGAACAATATCAGACCCGTTTAAACTTTTTAAGACTTCTCCAGCAGCTTTTTTGGGACAATTATTCTCTTCGCTTAAATGGGCAAGAATGACATGCTTGAGATTATCTGTCTTAAGCCCGGCAATCAGTTCTTTTGCATCTATATTGGAGAGATGTCCTGTTCTGCCCTTGATTCTCTGCTTAAGATGCCAGGGGTAAGAGCCATTAATGAGCATATCAGGATCATGATTTGCTTCAAGATATAACACAGTGCTGTTGTTCAAATGATCTTTTACAAGAGTTGTTGCAATACCAAGGTCTGTGGCAATACCGAGTTTATGGGTTTTATATTCCAGAGTCAGTCCAACGGGATCCATGGCATCATGGGAAATGGAAAATGGATGTATTTTGATTTGATTGATCTTAAATGGTTTGCCGCATTCAAAAAATTGCAAATCTTTAATCTCACCAAGATTTGAGCAGGCATGCCAGGTTTTTTTTGTGATATAAACAGGGATATTATAGCGACGGTGCAATATACCTGCACCTTTGACATGGTCTGAATGTTCATGGGTTATTATAATTGCTTTAAGACTTTCAGGCTCAATATTTAAAGCATTTAAACGCCGCTGAATTTCAATGCCTGAAAGCCCTGCATCAATTAAAATGGGAAAATCACTGCATGAGACAAAAAGGGAGTTCCCCCTGCTTCCGCTGGCAAGGGGACACACACAAAATGAATTATTTTTCATCTTCTTTTGCAGCTTTATAGCTGAGCTTTATCTTTCCATCTCTTGTAATATCAAGAACCTTTACAGGAATAACTTCTCCCTCTTTTACAACATCTGTTACTTTTTTCACCCTGTAATCTGCAAGCTCGGAAATATGTACAAGACCGTCTGTTCCCTGTTTAATATTAACAAAAGCACCAAAATCCATGATTTTAACAACTGTGCCCTGATAAATTGTACCAATTTCAGGATCAAGAGCAATATCTGATACCATTTGTACAGCACGTGCAGAATCCTCTTCATTTGCAGCAGCAATTTTGACAATACCTGCATCATTTACTTCAATGACAGTATTGGTATCTGCCTGGAGTGCACGGATTACTTTGCCGCCAGGACCTATTATATCCCTGATTTTATCAGATTTAATCTGGATACTGACAATTTTAGGAGCATGGAGAGAGACTTCTTCTCTTGTCTCTTTCAGGGTTTCAAGCATTTTATCAAGGATATGCAGTCTGCCGCCTCGTGCTTGATTAAGAGCTGTCTCCATGATATCTTTTGAAAGTTCTTTAACTTTGATATCCATCTGGAGAGCTGTAATACCATCAGCCGTTCCAGCCACTTTAAAGTCCATATCACCAAAATGATCTTCATCTCCAAGAATATCTGACAGAACAGCAGTCTTATTCTCATCTTTAACAAGCCCCATGGCAATACCTGACACAGGAGCCTTGATTGGAACTCCACCGTCCATTAATGCCAGGGTTCCTGAGCATACAGTGCCCATGGAGGAACTTCCATTTGATTCTAAGACCTCGCCCACAAGACGAATGGTATATTCAAAATCTTCCTGGGAGGGAAGAACCCTTGAAAGGGCACGGCTTGCAAGATTTCCATGACCAATATCTCTACGGCTTGGGCCACCTGCACGTCTGCATTCACCAACGGAAAAAGCAGGGAAATTATAATGCAGCATAAAGGCTCTTGTTTCATTACCCATAAGGGTTTCAACTCTCTGTTCATCCATGCCGGAACCAAGGGTTAAAACGCCAAGCACCTGGGTTTCTCCCCTGGTAAAAAGTGCTGAACCATGTGGTCTTGGAAGGTTTCCTACTTCACAGTCAATCTGTCTTATTTCATCAAAGGCTCTGCCGTCAATTCTTTTATCTTCTTTTAAGACAATCTCACGGCTGACTTGTTTGACACATTTTCCAAAAGCGCCCTTTATCTCTTTAATCTGCTCTGGATAATCTTCACAAAACTTATCAACAGTTTCATCTTTTAAAGCACTCAAAGCTTTTTGACGCTCTATCTTTGTTTTGATCTGCACCTTTTCATAAATTTTATCTTTTGAGAATTCAACAACCTTGGCAATGAGCTCTTCATCCTTTGCAGGGGGTACAAACACTCGTTTTTCCTGGCCAAACTCTTTTTTAAGTTCAACCTGGAGATCAATTAATGGCTGCAGAGCTTCATGTCCAAAGAAGATGGCATCAAGCATATCTTTTTCAGAAACAATATCAGCGCCTCCTTCAACCATGACAACACCTGTTTTAGAACCTGCCACCATAAGTTCAATATCGCTTTCTTCCATCTGTTCAATTTCAGGGTTGACAACAAACTCTCCATTGATCCTGCCCACCTTTACACTTGCTATGGGACCTGCAAAGGGAATATCTGAAATTTCAAGGGCTGCAGAAGCACCCACCATGGCAAGGGTATCAGGTTCATTGATTTTATCCATTGAAAGAACCGTAGCAATAACCTGGGTTTCATAATTGTAATCATCTTCAAAAAGAGGACGAATGGGTCTATCAATCAATCTTGCAGTTAAGGTCTCTTTTTCAGAAGGTCTGCCTATTTCTCTTCTAAAATAATTTCCCGGAATTCTGCCTGCTGAATAAATTTTTTCCTGATATTCAACTGTTAAAGGCAGAAAACTGATTTCCGGTTTTGGATCTTTTGATCCAACCGCAGTAACAAGAACAATGGTTTCTCCGCACTGAACAATTACTGATCCTGATGCCTGTTTGGCAATTTTACCTGTTTTAATGGAATACTCTTTTCCATTAATAGTTGTTGTAAATGTTTTTTCCATAAATTTT
>JAOZRI010000330.1 GCA_029940235.1 Desulfobacula sp.
TCAACACTCTTTTCCAGCTCGCAAATTTTCCCGGATATCACTTTTCTGATCTCTTCTGTTTCTTCTGGATTCATATTCTCTTGTATTTTAATATTATGAATTTTATTTATCGTCTATCAAAACATCAGTATATGCTATTCTTCCCATTAAAGTATACCAAAAGAGTATGTAACAAAATTTTTAAATTATTTTTAAAAAGACTTCTGAAACATTGATATTTATCACAAGATCCGCCATGGCATCCAAAGGAGTCGGATCAAGATTTATTATAACAAGTTTTGCACCATTCTTCTTTGCTGTCAGGGGAAGTAAAGCAGCCGGCTGCACCACAAGAGAGCTTCCTGCAGTAATAAAAAGATCTGCCAAAGATGAATCTGTATCTGCTTTTGATAAAATATCAGGATCAAGGGGTTCTCCAAAAAGTATTACATTGGGTCTTATGAGGCTGCCGCACTCAGTGCATTCAGGAGGCAGATGTTTGTCGAGAAGGTCATTGATTTGATGAAAATCAAACTCAAGCTTACATTTAAGGCATGAGAACATCCTGGTATTCCCATGGAGTTCTAAAATATTTTTTGATCCTGCTTCCTTGTGCAGGCCATCAATATTTTGTGTGATTATAGATTTTATCCGGCCTGAATTTTCTAATTTTACAATACTCCTATGGGCTGTATTGGGTTTGGCTTTTTTTAAAACCGGTGACCTTACATCTTTGAAAAAATTCCAATAATATGACGGATCCTGATGAAAATAATTGATATTGGCATATTTATCCGGGTCATACTTGTTCCAGTAACCGCCTTTGCCTCTATATGTTGGTATGCCGCTTTCAGCAGAGACTCCAGCGCCTGTAAATAAAACAATATTGTCTGATTTGCCAACCCAATGTTTTAATGTTTTTATATTGTTCATAATCTGTTTATATCCTGTGAATACAATTGCTGTTTATATGCAGGAGCCAAGCAATGAATTTTTGTTTTTTCATTTTCCTTGCAATAGGAACAAAATTAAACATTATTCAAATGTCTTATTGTGTGCAGAACCTTATTGTATGATTACTCATGTTGTTCAAATTGTTTTAAATAAACAATAATGGCTCCGCTTTTTATTTTTTTTTCCCCATCCCATTTATAAGAGATGACAAGGTTCTGTTTTTTCATCTTTTTTAACTCATCTTCGACAATATCAGGCAGAACTGCTCCATCCTCGGAATGAAGCCCTTTTCCCACGATAATTCTTATGGTAAAAAACCCCTGGTATTTGCAGGTCTGGATAAAAGACCGTAATTTGAGCTGCGCGCCGATAGCATTAAATCCATGAAGATCCAATTCAAGTTCAACGCCAGGATATCTTTCTAATCTTTTTTTTAAGGACAGCGGTTTTGATTTTATAAGGGGTTTTAATTTTTGGGCTTTAAAAGACTCTTCCAGCATTGCTGCAAAATCTTCGTGTTCTGAAGAGTCGTCAAAATTTTCATAATCCTGTTCATTTGCAGAGTTGTTACGATCTGTTTTTTTTTGGACATCTGTTTTTGACCCATCTTTTTTCATAAAGGCATTTAAAAAAACTTCATCAGAATCAAAAACAGGAAGATTATTTTTATTGTGTATTTTTTTATTTTTTGACTTGGTCATGATGATTTTTGTTGTGAATTATGGTGTATATATTATGTGTAGCATATATAGTTTGTCTCTGGCAAGATAGCATTTTTTATTATAGTATTTCAGGAGCCTTAACATGGAAAGTTCGTTGTCAGCTATTTTAACGAAATACAGTTCAATAGACTATTTATATCAATACCATTGTCATTGAGTTTATTTGACAAAATGCTCTTTCCCATGCTATTGTCGCGCCCATGATAAAAGGGTGCATAGTAGAATATATTGATCAGCAGAAAATCATTGCTGCTGTAGTCTTGCAGGAGAAAAAAGGCAAGCTGGGATTGCTCAATGAGAACAATCGGGAAGTTAATTTTTCTGAAAAACGGTTGTCCCATATCTCAAGAGATTGCTTTGATACATCTCTTACAAGGCAGTCCATTGTAAATAAGTTAAAAAAGCTTGCGCAAAACAGGAATAATCTTTCAAAAAATATTAATATTTTAGAGATCTGGGAACTTTTTCACGAAGAACCCGAAGAGATTGATATCTCTGCAATGACTGCGTTTTGTTTTGATCCTCCTGTGAATTCAGACCATGAAGCTGCTGTTATCCGGGCATTTTTGCAGGACAAACTCTATTTTAAATTCAGCAAGATGGTTTTTATTCCTTATACCCTTGAACAGGTTGAAGAGAGAAAACGGCAGATCAAAAGAGTTGAAAAACAGGAGAGGCAGATTCAAAAAGGTGCTGCCTGGATTAATGATGTATTGAACAATAAAAATGGCAGCAGTACAAATGCTGACCATGATATTATAAATATACTCAAATCCTACTATCTGTTTAACAATGATTCTAATTTTAAAATGATAGCCAGAAGCATCCTGAAAAAATCTCCTCTTAATTCTGCTGAGCAATTGTTTAATGTATTTGTACAGGCAGGTATCTGGGACCAAAATGAGAATATCAATATTCTGGCCATGCAGATCCCCACTTTTTTTTCAAAGGATGTATTGGAACAGGAAAAACAACTTGCTGCCACACAGATTAATTTTTTTGATGACCCCTTAAGAAAAGATCTTACAAATATTCCTTTAATCACCATTGACGGCCAGTCCACACTTGATTTCGATGATGCCATAAGCCTTGAAAATACAGAAACCGGTTATACCCTTGGAATTCATATCATTGATGTTGATGCATATATTAAACATGATGATCCCATTGATATTGCAGCGCGGGATAGAGCAAGCTCCATTTATATGCCCGATGATAAGCTGCCCATGATACCATCCAATCTTTCAGAAAATCTTTGCAGCCTTAAAGAAAATGCAATAAGACCAGGTATAAGTACCGTAGTAAAAATGAACCGGTTTTTTGAAATTCAGGATTTTAAAATCATCCCAAGTGTTATTAAGGTTCACAAACAGATGAGCTATGCTGAAGCCAATTTGCTCAACGGGCAGAATGACCCTATTACAAGCTTGTACAAAATTGCTACACTGCTCAGGGAAAAACGACTTAAGGCAGGAGCTGTTCAGATCACTCTGCCTGAAGTCAATGTATGGATAGAAGAAAA